>JABDPD010000439.1 GCA_013042895.1 Boseongicola sp.
ATATGGTTGCGCTCAATGGCGGCAAACCAGAGTTGATGAACCTGCTGGACATGCTGCGCGCATTTGTGGCGTTCCGGGAAGACGTTGTTCAGCGCCGCACCAAATTTCTGCTGCGCAAGGCGCGCGACCGCGCGCATGTTTTGGTTGGTCTGGCCATCGCTGTTGCCAATATTGACGAGATCATTCAGCTCATCCGCACAGCGCCCGATCCGGCAACAGCACGTCAGCAATTGATGACGCGGAATTGGCCGGCAAAGGATGTTGCACCGCTGGTCGAACTGATTGCGGATCCCCGTCACAAGCTTAATGAGGATGGCACCTACAATCTGTCCGAGGAGCAGGCACGTGCGATTCTTGAATTGCGTCTGGCACGCCTGACAGCGCTTGGTCGCGATGAAATTGCTGACGAACTCAATACAATCGGTGGAGAAATCAAGGAATACCTTGAGATTCTGGCGTCACGACAGCGCATCCAGGACATTGTGAAAACTGAGCTTTTCGCCGTCAAGGAAGAGTTTGGCACACCACGTCGGTCTGAGTTGGCAGAAGGTGGCCCCGACATGGACGATGAAGACCTCATCGCCCGTGAAGAAATGGTCGTCACCTTTAGCCATGAGGGTTATATCAAACGGGTGCCGCTGGACACTTACCGGGCGCAGAGACGTGGCGGTAAAGGCCGTTCGGGCATGGCTACAAAGGACGAAGACTTTGTCACCCGCTTGTTCGTGGCCAATACACACACGCCCATCCTGTTCTTCTCGTCTCGCGGTATCGTCTACAAGGAAAAGGTCTGGCGCCTGCCGATCGGTACGCCAACATCGCGCGGAAAGTTCCTGCGCAACATGCAGCCGCTTGAGGAAAATGAACGCATAACCTCGATCATGCCGCTGCCGGAGGACGAGGACAGTTGGGCAGAATTGGACGTAATGTTCTCTACAACCCGAGGCACGATGCGCCGCAACAAGCTGTCCGACTTCACGCAGGTGAATCGCAACGGCAAGATTGCGATGAAGTTCGAAGAAGGATCGGGTGACGAAATTCTGGCCGTTCAGACCTGCTCGGAAAATGATGACGTGTTGCTGACCACAGCTCTGGGGCAGTGCATCAGGTTCCAGGTGACCGATATTCGGGTGTTTGCCGGGCGAAATTCGACAGGTGTGCGCGGGATCAATGTTGCCGATGGCGATCACGTGATATCCATGGCCATTCTGGGCCATGTGGATGCAACAGCTGAAGAGCGAGCAGGGTATTTGAAACATGCTGCTGCGTTGCGCCGCTCTGAGAATGAAGATGAAGAAAACGGCGTAACTTCTTCAGATGAAGAAGAAATTGCAGTTGCAGAAAATCTGTCCTCCGAGCGGATCGCCGAGATGGCGGAACGTGAGCAATTTGTGCTGACTGTTTCAGAATTTGGCTATGGAAAGCGCTCATCTTCCTATGATTTCCGGGTTTCTGGCCGTGGCGGCAAGGGCATCAAGGCGACCGATACGTCCAAAACGGGCGAGATTGGGCAGCTTATTGCGACCTTCCCGGTCGAAAGCGATGATCAGATCATGCTGGTTTCAGACAATGGCCAGGTTATTCGGGTACCCGTTGATGGAATTCGTTTTGCCAGCCGTTCAACCAAGGGTGTCACGATCTTCAAGACCAGGGATGGAGAAAAAGTCGTTTCTGTTGAGCGAATTTCCGAACCTGAGGACGAAGATGATTCCGAGGTCGATAACAATGCCGAGGGCGAAGGCGAAGGCATCGTCCCGGAGGCGCAGGATGCGCCCGATGAGCCAAAATCTTGATTGATTTTAATGTTTTGGTGACGTTCACGCTGGCTTGTATCGCCATTGTGGTGGTGCCCGGGCCAACTGTAACGGT
This sequence comes from Boseongicola sp., assembly GCA_013042895.1. Lineage (GTDB taxonomy): Bacteria > Pseudomonadota > Alphaproteobacteria > Rhodobacterales > Rhodobacteraceae > Boseongicola. The sequence goes on from JABDPD010000439.1 coordinate 1,870, forward strand.
GATCATTGCCAATTCCTTGCGCTCTGGCAGTTGGGCCGGATTGACGAATGTGGTTGGAACCCAATTCGGGCTTGTTTTGATGGTGGGGATCCTGGCGCTGGGCCTGCAAACCATTGTTGCCGCAATTGGCGAGGTTTTTGTATTTCTCAAGCTTCTCGGCGCGGCATATCTT
>JABDPD010000442.1 GCA_013042895.1 Boseongicola sp.
ATGTTGTTGAGGCCATGCCTAAACTGAATGAATCGAAAAAAGAATTTTCTAATAAAGAGTTAATGGATAATGAGATTCAAGGAAAGATAGATAGGCTGTACGTAACAGACCAATTTCTTCATAGAGCAGCTAGGCAAAATTCGGCAAATGCACTTTGTTTGGACGATCTGCGGTGAATAACTGACGTAAAGCAAGTTTCCGCTTTGGGTTCATCCCCGCCATTCGCTGCGCGTCTCACCTTTTCCCACTCAGACTTGCGATGCTGCATTCGAAAAAGGGCGCTGAAGTGCGCCCTTTTCCTTGATCTGTTGATTGCGGATCAGGTCCGTGGATCGGGTGCCCAGTTGCCGCCTAGAAGGTCTTTGACCTTGGCGGCTGTGGCTTCCGCCGTGATGCCGAAGTGCTCGTATAGCTCAGGCGCGGGGGCTGAGGCTCCGAAGCCGTGCATGCCGATGAAACCCGACTTTTCGCGCTTGCCGCGCTCGCCAAACAACCAGCGGTCCCAGCCGAAGCGGATGCCGGCTTCGACCGCGACGCGGACCGGGCCTGCGGGGAGAACTTTTCGGCGGTAGGTCTCGTCCTGCTCTTCGAAGAGCTCCCAACAGGGCATGGAGACGACGCGGGTGCCAATGCCTTGGGCCTGCAGGAGATCGCGGGCTTTCAGGGCGATTTCGACTTCCGAGCCCGTGGCCATGATGATCGCCTGACGCTTGCCTTCTGCTTCGCGCAGCACGTAGGCGCCTTGGGCCGTGAGGTTGCGCATTTTGTGCTCGGTGCGGACCGTGGGCAGACCCTGGCGAGTGAGCGCGAGGGTGCTAGGTGTGCTTTTCGACGTGAGCGCAAGTTCCCAAGCTTCTGCGGTTTCCACCGTGTCGGCGGGGCGGAAGACGTTCATGTTGGGCGAAGCGCGCAGCATGGCAACGTGTTCAACCGGCTGGTGGGTGGGGCCATCTTCGCCGAGGCCAATGCTGTCGTGCGTCATAACGTAGGTGACGGGCACGCCCATGAGGGACGAAAGACGCATGGAACCCCGTGCGTAATCAGTGAAGCACAGGAACGTTCCGCCATATGGGCGGATGCCGCCGTGAAGCGCGAGGCCGTTCATGGCGGCTGCCATGCCGTGCTCGCGGATGCCATAATGAACGTAGCGACCCTTGCGGTTTGAAGGATCAAAGATGCCAAGGTCAGGAGTCAGTGTGTTGTTGGAGCCTGTAAGGTCTGCTGAGCCACCAACGTTTTCGGGCATGACGGGGTTCACGGCTGTGAGCACCATCTCCGAAGATTTCCTTGTCGCGACTTTGGGTGCGTCTTCGGAGATTTGCTTTTTCAGTTTTCGGATGGTGGACGCGAGTTTCTTGGGCGGTTCGCCATTCCAGAGGCGGGTGAGTTCAGTTTGGCGGTTGGGCGAGAGCGCGTTGAAGCGCTCGGACCATTCTGCACGGTCGGCGGCTCCGCGGGTGCCGATAGCGCGCCATTCGCTGAGGATGTTTTCAGGAATCACGAAGGGGGCGTGAGGCCAATCGTAGGCCTCGCGGGTGGCTGCGATGCCGTCGTCACCAAGGGGTGAGCCGTGGGCTTTTGCGGTGTCTTGTTTCGGGGAGCCGAAGCCGATGTGCGTTTTGCAGGCGATCATCGTAGGTTTTTTCGACGACTTTGCCCGTGTCAGCGCGCCGTCGATGTCTTCGGGGTCGTGGCCGTCGCATTCCAGCACTTGCCAGCCAGCCGCTTGAAAGCGCTTCTTCTGGTCGGTGATGTCCGAGAGGCCAACTTCGCCGTCGATGGAGATGTTGTTGTCATCCCACATGACGATGAGTTTGCCGAGCTTCTGCATGCCAGCGAGGCCGATGGCTTCGTGGCTGATGCCTTCCATGAGACAGCCGTCACCTGCGATCACGTAGGTATGGTGGTCGCAGACCTTTTTGCCGTAACGGGCGCGCAAGCTCTCCTCTGCCATTGCGAAGCCGACCGCGTTGGCGATGCCCTGGCCAAGCGGGCCTGTGGTGGTCTCGATGCCTTTGGCGTGGCCGTATTCGGGGTGACCTGCGGTGATTGAGCCAAGTTGGCGGAAGTTTTTGATCTGCTCGAGAGTCATGTCCTCGTAGCCTGTGAGGTGGAGCAGGGAATAGAGCAGCATCGAGCCGTGGCCTGCCGACAGGATGAAACGGTCACGATCAGGCCAGTCGGGGTTAGCGGCGTCGAACTTCAGATGTTTCTCGAACAAGACCGTGGCGACATCTGCCATGCCCATAGGCATGCCC
>JABDPD010000447.1 GCA_013042895.1 Boseongicola sp.
GTGTTGTCGCGCGATGATCTGATTGAGGCCGTGTGGGGCGGACGGATCGTTTCGGATTCGGCGATCTCGGCGCGGATTTCGGCGGCGCGGCGGGCTGTCGGGGATGATGGGAAGGAACAGCGGATCATTCGGACCTTGCCGCGTCGGGGGTTTCAGTTTGTGGCTGAGGTGAAGGGTGGTTCGGCAAAAGCAGCGCCTACTTCGACCGGGCAGCGCATAAGGTATGCGACGGCGGATGACGGCGTGAAGATTGCCTATGCCGTAACTGGCTCAGGGCCACCTCTGTTTCGGGTGGCACATCATCCGACGCATCTTGAGTTGGATTGGGCCGAGGAAACCGAGCGGCAGTTCTTTGATCGGTTGGGGCAGCACTTCACGTTTATACGGTTGGACCAGCGTGGTTGTGGTCTGTCGGATATTGATGTCGATGATTTCAGCACTGAGCGCAGTGCACGCGATATCATTGCGATTGCAGATGCGATGGGGGTCGATCGGTTTTCAATCTATGGCAGTTCCAGCGGTGGTATGATTGCAATTGAATGTGCTGCTCTGTTTCCCGAACGCGTGACCAGGTTGGCGACGCTTGGCGGCTATGCTGAAGGACGCTCTGTGCGCAATCGAGGCGATGGGGACGACACGATTCTAAGAATGGCGACCGAAGGTTGGAACACCCCGGATTCAGCGTTCATTTCAGGGTATATGTCGGTCTACTTCCCTGACGCTTCGCCTGAGAAACTAGCGAGGATTGCGAAGAATGCGCAGATGTCGTGTCCGGTGGGGAATGAAATTGCCGGACGGACGTTCTTTAATAATCACTCGGTTTTGGATTTGCTGGACAAGATCAAGGCGCCTGCTTTGATCATGCATTGCCGGGGGGATGCGGTGCATCCACTGGAGCAGGGGATGAAGATCGCACGAGGGATCAAGGGCGCAGAGTTGATGGTTCTGGAGAGCCGAAACCACTATCCGATGCCAGACGAGGCGGCTTGGGAGGTCATGGTGATGTCGCTGTTGGCGTTTCTAGAGGGTTAGTCTGAAACGAAAAAAGCCGCCCCGGATGGAGCGGCTTTGATCTTGTCGAGACTACGCGCTTTAGAAGCCGAGGCCTTCGTACTTTTTCTTGAACTTCGATACGCGGCCACCGGTATCCATCAAACGTGACGAGCCGCCATTCCATGCGGGGTGCACGGATGGGTCGATGTCGAGCGACAGTTGGTCGCCCTCCGAGCCCCATGTCGAGCGCATCTGAACGATGTCGCCGTTCGTCATTTTGACGTCGATGACGTGGTAGTCGGGGTGAAGGTCTTTTTTCATAACTTCGCTCCTTTACGCGTTCGAACGTGGTTTATAGTTGGAATCTTCCGCGATACGGGCCGATTTACCGCGACGCGAACGCAAGTAGTACAGCTTGGCGCGGCGCACACGGCCACGGCGTACAACGGTGATGCTGTCGATGTTGGTCGAGTGAAGGGGGAATACACGCTCCACGCCTTCGCCAAACGAAATCTTACGGACAGTGAACGAGCCTGCGATACCCGAGCCGTTTTTGCGGCTGATGCAAACGCCTTCATAGTTCTGCACACGGCTGCGTGTGCCTTCTGTCACTTTGTAGCCTACGCGGATGGTGTCACCCGCTTTAAAGTCTGGAAGATCAGCGGCAAGGGCTGCAACTTGCTCGGCTTCCAATTGTGCGATCAGGTCCATCTGAAACGCTCCTTCATTTTTGCTTCGGGTTTTTCCCAAAAGGTGGTTTGGCGCCTCAGAGCTTCGGTGTCTGATGGGTTGCGCGTGGCACCCGCCGAAGGGTTCAGGTCATCTTTGCTTATGGAACGCGCCGATTCCGGTCGCGAACTGGCGTCGTATAAGGGTGGGAGGGGTTTGGATCAAGGGAAAACTGGGTGTTTTGGGGCTTTGACCGCGGTGGTGAGCCAACAGCTCTCCCACGGATATATGGGGGCTACTAATAACCGTCAGGTTTTGTCTTTCTTGTCCCGGTAAGCGCGCCAGAGGTCGGGACGGCGGGATTTTGTGATGTCTTCCGCTTGGTCCTTGCGCCATTTGGCCACTTTTCCGTGGTCGCCTGACGTGAGAACTTCGGGGATTTCGTGCCCTTCCCATGTGGCGGGCCGGGTGTACTGCGGGTGTTCGAGGAGGCCTTCGGAGAAGCTCTCTTCCTCGGTTGATGCGGCGTTTCCGATGATGCCAGGCCGAAGGCGGATTGTTGCATCGATCACGGCTTGGGCAGCTATCTCGCCGCCGGTCATGACAAAATCACCAAGCGAGACTTCTTCGATTTTATAGTGATCAATGACTCGCTGGTCGAGGCCTTCGAAGCGACCACAGATCATTGTGAGACCTTCGGCGGCGGCAAAGCGTTCGGCAGTGCGCTGGGTGAATGGCTTGCCGCGTGGGGAGAGGTAGACCAGCGGCCAGAGGGCGCGGTCTTTGGGGGCGTCTTTTTGGGCGAAGCGGATGGCGCGGCTCATGATGTCGGGTCTTAGGACCATGCCTGCCCCGCCGCCTGCCGGTGTGTCATCAACGTTGCGGTGTTTGCCTTCGCCAAACAGACGCAGGTCGACTGTATCGAGTTTCCATTTGCCCTCGTGCAGGGCCTTCCCAGTGAGTGAAGCACCAAGGACACCGGGGAAGGCTTCGGGGAAAAGCGTGATGATCTTGGCGGTCCATGCGCCCACGAGGTCGGGGCGGTCGGTCATCAGGTCGCGTGGTTGTGCCGTGGCGGAGATAGCGAGGCGACCGTGGGATTTGGAGGGTTTTTCACTCATTCGAACAGGCCGTCTGGTGGGTCCGCGATGATGCGGCCAGCAGTAACGTCGACAGTTGGTACGGCAGATTGGGTGAATGGCAAAAGTACGGGCTGTTTTAGACCCTTGCCAGCAATTTCGAGCAGGTCGCTGGCACCGTGATTCAAGACAGCCTTCACGCGACCAAGTTCGTTGCCGCCGGCGTCTAGGACCGTCAGGCCGATCAGATCAGGGTAGTAGTATTCATCGTCCACAAGTTCGGGGAGCCTGTCACGCGGGGCATATAGACGCGCGCCGCGAAGGGCATCGGCGGCGTCTTTCGTGCCGACACCACTCAAACGCGCGGCAAAACCGTTCTTGACTGAGCGGGTGATGCGCACATCCCACGAGGTCGCTCCGTCTTCAGACTGGAGCGGTCCATAAGTGGCAATGGCGTCGGGCTCGGCGCAGAAGCTTTTCAGCCGCACCTCGCCCTTCACACCAAATGAGCCGGCAATCGCGCCGACGCAAACCCGATCCGACATGATCTCAGCTGCTAGGGGCTGCGGATTACTCCGCAGCCTCTTCTGCTGCTTCCTCGGCTGGGGCCGCGTCTTCGGCAGGTGCAGCTGCTTTCGCGGCTTTCTCTTCTGCGCGCTCAGCAGCCTTCTTGCCGGGGATGGCTTTGTTTGGGTTGTTGCGCTCGGTCTTTTCACGGACGCCGGCAGCTTCCAACATGCGCTGAATGCGGTCTGTTGGCTGTGCGCCTTGATCAAGCCAGTACTGAACGCGTTCCATGTTCATTTTCACGCGGTCTTCGCTGTCTTTGGCGAGAAGCGGGTTGTATGTGCCGAGCTTTTCGATGAAGCGGCCGTCACGTGGCATGCGGCTGTCCGCAGCAACGATTGCGTAGTGAGGGCGCTTTTTGGAGCCACCGCGAGCGAGGCGAATTTTCATAGCCATAGTATTGATCCTTATGGGTTATTTCTGGTGTTGTTTGTGATGTTGGATGACTTCCTGGATGATGAAGGCCAGGAGTTTCTTGGCGAATTCGGGGTCCAAATCCGCTTCTTTCGAGAGCCATTCGAGGCGTTCGATCTGTTTGGCCTCGCGCGCAGGGTCACTGGGCGGGAGGTCATATTCTGCTTTCAGTTTGCCCACGGCCTGTGTCTGCTTGAACCGTTCGGCAAGCGTATAGACGAGCACGGCGTCAAGGCGGTCGATGCTGTCGCGGTGGCCGGCGAGAAGCTCGGCTGCGCGGGCTACGGCGTCGGTCATGAGTGTGCTCCTTTGGGAGTGTAGCGGTAGATGCGCATTTTGTTGTTCATCTTGGCCTCGGCAAGAGCGTCACGTTCGCCGCCGAGGCGTTCAGCGAGACGGTGGGAGCGCGTGTTGGCAACATCAATATAGCTGACGAGCGTCGGGAACTTCAGGACGTCAAAAGCAAAGTTGCGGGCGGCAGATGCAGCCTCATAGGCGATGCCGTGGCCTTCCGCTTCTTCTGTGAGAAGAAAGCCCAGCTCCCGTTCATGGTCGCCCGGTTCGACGCCAATGAGGACAAACCCCGACAATGAACCGCTATGGTCAATGGCCCAGCCTCCGTGACCGTGCAGGACCCAGCCGGATGCGAGTTGAGTGAGTTCCTGCCAGGCGTCCATGCGCGACATCGGTCCGCCAACAAAGCGGCTGCGGTCGGATGCGAGAAGGTCTGCGAGGGTCGCGAAGTCTTCGAGCTTCAGGGGCCGCAGGGTCAGGCGGTCAGTGTGGAGCGTTGGGATATTTGCGGAAAGCTGGTGAGCAAGAGCCACAGCTTCGGGTGTTGCGTGTTTTTCGTGAGCGCCAATCATGCTGCGGTCCCCGAATGAAACCGCCAGACATCGGCGTTTTCGTTTCCGCCCGGGCGTTCGGTTGTGTCTGTGTCGAGCGCTCCGCCGAGGCGTTTTGCAAGGTTGGCGGAGGCGTGGTTGTCGGGGTCGATGTAGGCAACGCAGGAGGTTAGGCCGATATAACTCCACGCCCAGTCGCGCAGTGTGGTCATGGCTTCAATGGCGTAGCCTTTGCCTTCGTGGGCGGCGTCGTAGAGGGTCCAGCCAAATTCGGGCTCAGGCCATGTGGCCGGGTACCAAGGGCCGCCGTGGCCGATAACGGTGTCGTCTTTAAGGGTCCAGACATGGCTGGAATAGCCACGCATGACCCAGAGGCCGACCATGTGACCCCAAGCGCGGGTTGAGGCGCGGTAGTCATTGTATGGTCCACCGATAAACTTTGAGCGGTCGGTCTTGAGGAAGTCAGCGAACAGATCTCCATGCGTCATCTGCGGGGCACGCAAAATGAGGCGATCTGTTACGATCGTTGGGATATGGACGGTTGTTGCTGTCACTTTTTCTTTCCGAAGCCGGAAAGACCGGGGGGCAGGGCTGCGCCACCGCCCATGCCCGGAAAGCCGCCGCCCAATCTGCCCATTTGCGCCTGCGCGGCATCGATTTCGGCCTGACTTGGCATGCCGCCGGGGGGCATTCCGCCTTTACCACCGAGCATCGAGCCCATCTGACGCATCATGCCTTTTTTGCCCATTTTCCCCATCTTCTTCATCATGTCCGACATTTGGCGGTGCATTTTCAGAAGTTTGTTGAGGTCGGAAACCTGCAAGCCGGCGCCTGCGGCGATGCGCTTTTTGCGGCTGGCTTGCAGGAGGGCAGGGTTGGCGCGCTCTTTCTTGGTCATTGACTGAATGAGGGCGATCTGGCGTTTGAGGACTTTGTCGTCCATGCCCGCTTCAGCCATCTGGTTTTTCATTTTGCCCATGCCGGGCATCATGCCCATGATGCCTTCCATACCGCCCATTTTGAGCATTTGCTCAAGCTGGCTGCGCAGGTCGTTCATGTTGAACTGACCTTTCTGGAAGCGCTTCATCATGCGCTCGGCCTGTTCGGCCTCAATGGTTTCCTGAGCCTTCTCAACGAGGGCTACGATGTCGCCCATACCGAGGATGCGACCGGCGATGCGGTCGGGCTCGAAGGTCTCGATGGCGTCCATCTTTTCGCCGAGGCCGACGAAACGGATGGGTTTGCCGGTAACGGCGCGCATCGAGAGGGCTGCACCGCCGCGGCCGTCGCCGTCCATGCGGGTGAGGACGACGCCGGACACGCCGATTTTGTCGTCAAATTCTGTGGCGACGTTTACGGCATCCTGACCTGTGAGGCCATCGACAACGAGGAGTGTTTCACGTGGTTCGGCGACGTCGCGGACTGCGGCGGCCTGGGCGATCAGTTCCTGATCGATGTGGAGGCGACCGGCGGTGTCGAGCATGTAGACGTCATAGCCGCCCAAGCTGGCTTGGGTCTTGGCGCGTTTGGCGATCGCGACCGGGTCTTCGCCTTTGACGATGGGCAGCGTGTCGACACCGATCTGGTTGCCGAGGATCGCGAGTTGTTCCATCGCGGCCGGGCGATTGGTGTCGAGGGATGCCATGAGGACGCGTTTGCCGTCGCGGTCTTTCATGCGTTTGGCGAGTTTGGCGGTGGTGGTTGTTTTACCAGAGCCCTGCAGGCCGACCATGAGGATCGGCGCGGGCGGGTTGTCGATTTTCAGTGCGCCGGGGTCTTCGTCGCCTTTCAGTACGTGGACAAGTTCGTCGTGGACGATCTTGACGACCTGCTGGCCGGGTGTGACGGATTTAGTCACGGCCTGGCCGGTGGCTTTTTCTTGGACAGCTTTGACGAAGTCGCGGGCGACGGGCAGCGACACGTCGGCTTCCAGCAGGGCGACGCGCACTTCGCGCAGGGCGGTTTTGACGTCGTCTTCGGACAACGCGCCTTGTTTTGTCAGACGATCAAATACGCCAGAGAGGCGATCTGAGAGATTTTCAAACATACGCGCGGCCCCTTAGCCTGTTGATTCATGACCCGCACATATGCACTGGCCCGTTAAACGCCAAACGCCCCCATGGGCGCAACGCGCTGATGGGGGGCGATCCCTGTGAACAGGGACCGGGAGAATTAGTGCTCCCGGAGGTTGGGGGTGATTACGGCGCGCGGTGGCTGGAGTCAAGCTTGGCGTGGCCAAGCCAGTGGTTGATGGCTTCTACGATATCGGCGGAACGAGACATGTTGGAGTAAGCTGTGACC
>JABDPD010000448.1 GCA_013042895.1 Boseongicola sp.
GGACAGATTTCGCCTTGAGATGAGCATGACTCGCATAGGGGCTGGGGAGTCGCGACATTGGGAGCCTGTGATTGGTGCGCGCGACACATGATGACGCTCCTCGATAAGCTCTGGGGTGCCCATGAGATCATGACCGGAGAGGACGGTCGTTCGCTCCTTTGGGTCGATCGTCATCTGGTACATGAAGGGTCTCACCACGCATTCGCCAAGCTGGCGGCACGCGGTGCGCGCGTGGCCGAACCGCGCCTGACGTTCGGCGTAGTCGATCACTATGCGCCAACTCGCGGGCTTGCAGCCACGCCAGCCATTGCGCGGATGATCGAGACGTTAGAGAGAAACGCCGCAGAACATGACGTGACCTGCTTCGGACTCAAAGACAGAAGACAGGGCATCGTACACGTGGTTGGCCCGGAGCAGGGCCTTACGCTGCCGGGACTTCTCATCAATTGTGGCGACAGCCACACCTCAACGCATGGTGCCTTCGGGGCGCTGGCCTTTGGAATTGGCGCCACCGAAGTCGCCCATGTTCTCGCAACGCAGACAATCTGGCAGTGCAAACCGAAAGCCATGCGAATCAATGTCACTGGACAACTGGCCCTGGGCGTCGGGGCAAAGGACCTGGCTCTGGCATGGATCGCCAAGCTGGGGACAGGTGGGGCGCAAGGACACGCCGTCGAGTACACAGGCGACGCTGTCCGCGGTATGTCGATGGAAGGGCGGATGACACTTTGCAATCTCTCCATCGAAGGGGGCGCGCGATTTGGAATGATCGCCCCGGATGATACGACTTTCAATTATATCAAGGGCCGCCGCTACGCGCCTAAGGGCGCGGCATTCGATGAGGCCATGGGTTATTGGAATACGCTTCGAAGTGACGATGGCGCCATTTTCGACCGCGAAGTGACAATTGAAGCCGCGGACATCGCACCCATTGTGACTTGGGGTACGTCACCGGAAGACGCTGCGCCGGTAACAGAAAATGTGCCGAGCCCGAGCGATGCCTCCGAGGCTGAAGCCGAGCGGATTCATGCTGCCATCGACTATATGGGTCTCACTCCAGGCAAGCCTTTGACTGAAGTTCAAATTGATCAGGTCTTCATCGGCTCCTGCACCAACGGTCGAATTGAAGACCTCAGGGCTGCAGCATCGGTTCTGGCGGGCCGCCGCGCCAAGGTTCCGGGATTGGTTTCACCCGGTTCGCAAGAGATCAAGGCACAAGCTGAAGCAGAAGGACTAGATCGTGTTTTCGTGGAAGCAGGCCTCGACTGGGTTGGCGCGGGATGCTCGATGTGCGTCGCAATGAACGGCGACAGTGTTGCGTCTGGCAAACGCTGCGCGTCTACCACAAACCGGAATTTCCGTGGCCGCCAGGGCAAGGGTGCTCGGACCCATCTGATGTCACCGGCAATGGTTGCGGCGGCCGCCGTCACAGGCCATCTGACTGATGTTCGCCCCTTGCTGCAAGGGCGGGACGCGGCATGAGTGGTTGGAGTGAACACACGGGCAAGGCGATTGCGCTCGACATTGAGAATGTCGACACTGATCAGTTGATCCCAGCACGTTTCATGTCGACGCCACGCTCGGATGGTTACGGCGACTTCTTGCTCTACGATATGCGTTCCAAAGGCGACGGTACTCCGGAGCCGGACTTCCCGATAAACAGACACCCACATGCGAGCATCCTCATCGGACGTCGGAATTTTGGCAGTGGATCTTCACGTGAGGCTGCTGTTTACGCCCTTGTTGATTTCGGAATCCGTGCCGTTATTGCCACGAGTTTTGGCGACATCTTCTCGTCTAATTCCGTGAACAATGGCCTTCTCCCTGCACGCGTTAGTGAGGAAGATGCCGCCCGCCTGTTCACGCTGATCGGCGACGGTCAAATCGAGGTAAGTCTTGATATCAAAACAACAAAAATAAGGGTCGGTGATCAAACCATACCTTTCAGCCTCAGCCCCGCCTGGGCACAGAAGCTGATGAACGGATGGGATGACATAGACATAACAGAACACCACCGCCCGGCCATCTCGGCATATCGGGAACGGCGCGCAAAGACGTTGCCGTGGGTGTTTCCGGCAGAGGAAACCGCTGGATGACGGCGAGCTTAACCATAGTTCGCCACGTTAGGCGCCAGGGCACTGGCACAGGGGATAGGAGGAACTACCCATGAAGATGCAACTCGCAGCCGGTATTGTTGCCGGATCAATGACCATCGGGGCCATGGCCCAAGCGCAAGAGACGATCACTGCCGTCCATGCATTCCCAGAAACGCTGATCTATACGCAAAGCTTCCTGTCCTTCGTGGACAAGGTGAACACAGCTGGCGAAGGCGTCGTTCAGATCGAAGTGCGTGGCGGACCGGAAGCTATCGGTATGTTCCAGCAGCCGGACGCCGTTCGCGACGGCATCGTGGACATGGTCTACACACCAGGCTCGTTCTACGGCGGTGCTCTTCCTGAAAAAGACGCTCTCGTGGCTTCGAACCTGACCGCGGTCGAGACTCGTCAAAACGGTGGCATCGCGCTGATCGACGAAATCCATCAGGAAAAGATGGGTCTAAAGTACCTTGGCTGGTTCGACAGCGGTGTTTGTTACAACCTATGGACCCGCGACGCACCAACCTTCGACGCTAACGGCAATCTTGAGGTCGAGGGTCTGAAGCTTCGCGGCAACGCGGTCTACAACGCCTTCTTTTCGAACTACCTCGGCGCTCAGGTCATCGATCTGCCGACCGGTGAAGTCTATTCCGCGCTGCAGCGCGGCGTTGTTGACGCGACCGGTTGGACCCAGATCGGTCTGATCGACCTGAAATGGAACGAGTTCTTGAACTATCGGATTGAACCGTGCTTCTTTTCGACAGATCTTGGCGTGATCGTGAACAATGATCGTTGGAACGAGCTTTCGGAAGAGTCTCGCCAAATCGTTCAGGACGTGGCCATCCAACACGAGATCGACAGCGTGAACGCGCTGCGCACCAAGCGTGACGAAGACTTTGCTGCCCTCGAAGAGCAGGGTATGCAGGTTGTTTCGCTCGAGGGTGATGCAAAAGCGGCCTACCTTCTCGCTGCTCGTGAGAAGAATTGGGAGCGGATGGAAGAGCTAATGTCCGAACAAGTTGGCGGAACCGCCAACTACGACCGACTGATCGAACTGTTTTACGATCCGTCTGCCGACTAATAGGCTACTATCCGAGATTGGCCCGGAGCGTCTCAGCTTCGGGCCGCATTATGTTTGAAGGTTCCCATGCGCGCATTGATCCGTATCTACGACGCATTGCTGGTCTTGATGGCCCTGATCGCAGCGGGAACGCTCGTCTGGCTCATGGTTTCGGTCGTCTTGTCCGTGGCCATGCGCAACGTCGGAATTCAGCCCTGGGCCTGGCTATTTACATCTGCTGAATACGGAATTCTCTATATGACAATGCTTGGCGCGCCTTGGCTGGTTCGAGAGCGAGGGCATGTGCATATCGAACTGGTTACTGCAGCATTGAGCCCTAGCCTCCGCCGCGTCGTCAGTCGCGGCGTCGCGATCGCCTGCGTCGCGGTTTCGCTCATACTTGCGTGGTATGGCCTCGAACTCTTCCTGACGAATGTTGAGCGCAACGATTATGACGTCCGCGCCTATTTCTACCCGCGTTGGATGCTTACGATCACATTCCCGATTGCGTTCAGTTTTATGGCCATCGAATTCGCCCGTTTCGTCTTCGGCCGCGAGCTGATGCATTCAGGCGAGGCGGGGATACACGAATAATGGAATGGTTCGAAGCTCTCGCGCTCCTAATTGGCAGCATCATGGTTCTCATGGCGCTGGGCATGCCGGTCGCTCTGGCATTTCTCGCCGCCAACATCATTGGCGCTTGGGTCTTCATGGGAGGAGAACGCGGGATTGTAGCCTTGCTGAACAATGGCTGGGGTTCGCTTTCGAAGTTCGCGTTGGTTCCGATCCCGCTGTTTCTCCTGATGGGTGAGATATTCTTCCATTCCGGACTTGGAAGCCGGATGTTCTCAGCCATCGATCGACTTCTTGGACGCCTGCCTGGTCGGTTGAGCTACGTGACCGTGCTTGGTGGCACCGGGTTCTCGACACTGTCTGGGTCGTCGATGGGGTCCACCGCACTGCTTGGGTCGTTGATGGTGCCCGAGATGACACGGCGTGGATACAAGAAGCACATGTCGATCGGCCCGATTCTCGGTACTGGCGGTCTTGCGATCATTATCCCACCATCGGCACTTGCCGTTCTCTTGGCCACACTCGCTCAAATTGACGTTGGAGCGTTGCTAATTGCCGGCGTGATTCCCGGTCTTATCCTCGCAGGCTTATATATCGGGACGATCTTCCTACAGACGCGGATGGATCCGACCGCTGCTCCACCCTATGAAGTCGAGAACCAGTCACTCGGAGAAAAGATCGGATTGCTCCTGCGCGATGTGATCCCGATGATTGGGCTCATGGTCGTCATTGTTGTGATGATGATCAATGGTATCGTCACGCCCTCCGAAGCTGCTGCTTTCGGTGCACTGGGTGTCCTGATCCTGGCACTATTCTACCGGTGCCTCACTTGGACAGTGATCAAGGCCTCAATTCGTGGCGCATTGCGGGTTACGCTGATGGCCTACTTGATTGTCTTTGGGTCTGCGACCTTCAGCCAACTGTTGGCGTTTTCCGGAGCTTCACGTGGACTGATAAATTGGGCAACAGGCTTTGATCTCGACCCGATCTACATGCTGATCGTAATGTTCTGCGTTTTGCTCATCCTTGGGATGTTCATGGAACAGATCTCGATGATGCTACTGACCGTTCCGATCTTCTTTCCGCTTGCGCTGAGCCTTGGCTTTGATCCGATTTGGTTCGGTCTTATTATGCTTTTGGCGCTGGAGATCAGCTTCACCACGCCCCCTTTTGGGTTGCTGCTATTTGTTATGAAAGGCGTTGCGCCCTCCGACACGACAATGCGTGAGATCTACCTCTCGGCGATCCCTTTTATTCTGTGTTCGCTAATACTCGTCGTGCTTTTGGTTCTTTTTCCGCCACTTGCTCTTTGGTTGCCGGGTCTCGGATAGAACTCTGCTAGACTAATCCGAGTTTATCCCGTGCGGGACTGGTGGCTTGCTTCAATGAAGCGTTCTTTTCATTTTCTAGGTCAACGTCAGTCACCGGAAGACCGAAGCTTGGAATCCTTACGCTCTAAGCTATTCATCGCTGCATTTAGCTCAAATGTTGGCTCGTCATTCTCTTGGGGTTCAATCACCAGAGTTTGAAAAGGTCGCCAAACCTGGTCAATTGGGTGGCTAGATCGGGTTTTGTTCGCTTATTGCATGGCAATAGGTGTGCCCAATCGTCTTGGCTCTCGAGATCGGCACAATGGGATTGAGGAGCTTTCCACTAGGGCATCACTTGGCCAATTGGCGTTACTCAGTTGGAAAAATTCACAATGGCAACGCTATCTTCACTGGCGGTTAGGCAAAAAACGGGGCAGATTCATGCTGCTGGAGCCGAAAACAACGCAAGAGAGGGTGCATTATTCTAATCTTTCTCCTTAGTCTCGGTGGCGCAGTTGCCTTGTTGATCTGGGCCGTACGGCTTGTTCGCACCGGCGTTGAGCGTGGGTTTTCGAACCAGCTGCGGTTTTGGCTGCGGCATTCTGAGATGAACCGGTTTATTTCGGCGGGGACAGGACTTGGGGCCGCCGTTTTGTTGCAAAGCTCAACTGCAGTAGCTGTGATGACCTCAGGGTTTATTGCGAAACGTGGACTGGCTGCAGCAACAGGCTTGGCGATCCTTTTGGGTGCCGACGTGGGATCGGCGATTGTATCGCAAATTCTGGTCGTTCGCTTGCCACTGCTTATTCCGCTTCTTTTGCTTTTTGGTGTCGCGGTTTTCAGCAATGCGGGCACTAGTACTTTCCGTCAGGTTGGACGTGTCTTGATCGGCCTTGCGTTGATCTTCGTGTCGCTCGACATGATCCGCGCCGCGACCGGACCGTTGGTGGCTGATCCGGCTACGCAAACTGTTATGTCGTATCTCAGCGAAGACCTCATTAGTGCGTTTCTGATAGGCGCCATTTTTGCGTGGTTGGTGCATTCGAGTGTCGCGGCAGTTTTGTTTTTTGTGACACTTGCGGGGCAGGGTGTCTTGCCGCCTATCGCCGCCGCTTCAATGATCCTCGGGGCCAATTTGGGAGGGGCGTTTATTGCTTATTTCCTGACGATTTCCTCGCCGGTCATCGCCCGACGAGTTGTAATTGGCAATCTTGCGATTCGTGGAAGTGGCGCTGCATTGGCGGCGGCGATAATCGCAGCGGCGCCCGAGTTGCTGGAGACGCTTGGGACAAGCCCGGACCGTCAGGCGATCAATTTACATCTTGCCTTTAATGTCATCATTGCAGTTCTGGCTTTGCCTTTTGTCTCCCTCATCATGTCCATTATTGAAAGTCTTGTCCCTGACAAACCCGTGCCTGAGAATGGGAGTCTAGTGAAGAGTGCACTCGACGATTCTGCCCTAGATCGCCCCCGCCGTGGGCTTGACTGCGTTGCGCGAGAGCTGTTGGGGATGGGGCAGAAAATTGAGAATATGCTGCTTGCGGTTGAGCCACTTTACGATGCTTGGGATGCGGATGCCGCCCAAGTTATTCGCGCTCAGAATAAGGCAGTTGGCGACAATCACCTCGAGGTGAAGCTCTATCTAGCGCGTTTGGCAGAAAATGGATTGGACGAAGAACTCAGCAAGCGCTCAATGGAACTGGCCTCGATTTCGACGAGCCTGGTTTCGGGCTCCGATGCAATTTCTCGCATAATGGTGCAGTTGGCGAAAGAGATGCATTCGCAGAACGTTCGTTTTTCCGAAAGAGGGCGAGAAGAGATCGGAGACTTTTCGGATCGGGTGCAGAACAATGTTCAACTGGCATTGAACGTCATGTTGAACCAAAATCCGGCCGAGGCGCGAGAGCTTGTCGCGGCGAAAGAAAAGGTCAGGAAGGTCGAGCGGAAATTGCAGCGCAAACATTTGGAACGGCTGCGTGATGGTCTGTCGGAAAGTATGGATACGAGCAATATTCATCAGGAAACGCTTCGCGCTCTGAAGCAGATTAACACTGCCTTTTCAATGGTTGGATATCCCATTCTTGAAGAGACCGGTGATCTGATGAAGAGTCGGTTGGCTTGATGTGATTTTTTGGTTTTTTGATCGCTCTTCCTATGACGGACGGTGTGAAGCAGGCGCCTAGGTGAATTTGCGAAAAAGCCGCGTTTGATCGAACATATGCTCAAGTTCTTCCATGCGATCTTTAGCCGTGTCCCATTTCAGGTTCTGCACCGAGGCAATCATGGTCTCGACCAAGAGCAGGGTGGTCGCAATTGAATCCCATGCTGAAGGCACGATGATGCGCGCGCCAAAACTGATGTCTGCAAGGCGATGTACGGGCGAGCGCCATTGGTCCGTGAACAATACCAGATTGGCGCCTTTGTCGTGGGCAAGTTTGGCCAGCTTTAGCGTGTTATTCTCGTATCGGCGCATGTCGAAAAGCACGACAACATCTCCATTTTTGATGTCCAAGAGGTAATGCGGCCAAGCGTTCGAGGTGGATTGGATGTGGGTAATATTGGGTCGAATGACTTGCATGTGAAGGAACAGGTGTTCCGCCAAAGTATGCGTAATGCGTCCGCCTGCGATGTAGAGGTGGTTCTCTTCGTCAGCGATCATTTCGCAAGCGGTATCGAATTCATCGGGTTCGATCTGAGCGAGTGTGTGGCGAATATTGTCGATCACCGCATCTGTGAAGCGATTGAGGAGATGGCCAGATGGTGCGCCCTCGGTCCAGGTGTCGTGTTTTGCAATCGGGTCTTTGACTTTTGCCTTGAGTTCCTCGCGCAGCTCCGCCTGAAACTCCGGGTATCCCTTGAACCCGAGCTTTTGAACCATGCGTGCGACCGTGGGGCCAGAGACATTCGCGTCGCGCGCAAGATCGTTCAGCGGACCAAGCCCTGAGACTGGATAGTTTTCGAGAATGGAGTGCGCCAGTTGCCGCTCTGCACGGGTGAGGTTGTCGAGCTGGCTTTGTATCCGGTCCGAAATTGTAAGGGGTACGTCAGACACCTATCGCCTCCATTTTTGATCGGTAAATTTTCAGATGGCCCGCGCCTGAATAATTACCTTCAGAATTCTGTTGACAGAATCTCTTTGTGGCAAGCACTTTGTTTTGATCAGGAGGGGCGATGTCAGACGCAGAGGTGCAAGCAACAATTAAACCGGTCGAGGTGGTGAATGTTGCCGGATCGTCGTCGATTGTCTTGGTGTGCGAGCATGCCTCAAAGCACTTTCCTGTAACGCTCAACAAATTGGGTTTGGCACCAGACGCCCTTGAAAGCCATGCGGCTTGGGACCCAGGAGCGATGGGGGTGGCAAGGCGACTGTCGGAGGTGTTGGACGCCGCTTTGGTTGCAGGAACCGTTTCGAGGCTGGTTTATGATTGTAACCGCCCGCCAGAGGCGGCCGATGCAATTCTTACCAAGAGCGAAGTCTTCGATGTGCCGGGGAATATTGGGCTTTCGGAGACTGAGCAGCGCGCGCGGGTTGAGGCTTTCTATGTGCCTTTCAAGACTACCCTTGCGGATAGGATTGCGTGTACGCAAGCGCCAGTTGTTGTGACGGTCCATAGCTTTACGCCGGTTTACCATGGAAAGACGCGGTCAGTGGAGATTGGTATTCTTCACGATAGAGACAGCAGATTGGCAGACGCGATGCTGGACATTGCGTCTGACAATACGGGACTGACGGTTCGGCGGAATGATCCCTATGGACCCGCCGATGGCGTGACACACACTTTGAAGCAGCACGCTTTGCCGGGTGGGTACTTGAATGTCATGCTCGAGGTGCGAAACGACCTAATAAAAACGGCCGCGGAACAGCGTCACATGGCTGACATGATAGGTCTTTGGCTGGTGAATGCCTGCCTAAACTGTGAAGCGGAAGGTGTCATCAGATGGTCCGCTTAATGCGACAGTTCATCCACGTTGTGGACGCCATCAATTATCGAATGGGGCGTTTTGTGATGTACTGCATCTTCGTTCTGATGGGGGTGTTGTTGTGGTCGTCTGTCAGCAAGACCTTTTTTCTGCCGTCTCTTTGGACGCTGGAATTGGCGCAGTTTATCATGGTGGGCTACTACATTTTGGGCGGGCCGTACTCGATCCAACTGGGATCGAACGTGCGAATGGATTTGTTTTACGGAAGTTGGTCGGCGCGTAAGAAAGCGCGCTTTGACGTTCTGACCGTGTTGTTCCTGATCTTCTATCTTTGCGTTCTGCTTTATGGCGCGGTGAGTTCCACTGCCTACTCGCTGGGGTATTGGGGAAGCGAGCCGTTCAGCTTTTTTGCGGGGCTTGTGACGGGGACGGAGGAGGTTGGCCGGTTGGAGCGGTCTCCGACAGCGTGGCGGCCTTATTTGTGGCCGGTTAAATCGGTCATGATCTTTGGGCTATTCCTAATGCTGTTGCAGTGCGTTTCAGAGTTGCTGAAAGACGTGCTGCGGCTTCGCGGTGAGGCGATCTGATGCCGTATGAACTGATCGCGACGCTGATGTTCTCCACCATGATGTTGATGCTCTTGACCGGGCAGCGGGTGTTTGGAGCGATTGGTTTCATAGCTGTTGTAGCGGCTTTATTGCTCTGGGGTGATCGTGGTGGATTTGACATTGGTTTCGCAGCGGCGATGAAGTTGATGAAGTGGTATCCGCTGCTGACACTGCCGATGTTCATTTTCATGGGGTATGTCCTGTCGGAATCTCGCATTGCCGATGATCTTTATAAGATGTTCCATGTTTGGATGGGCGGTTTGCGCGGGGGGCTTGCGATCGGGACGATTGGACTGATGGTCCTGATTTCGGCGATGAACGGGCTGTCGGTGGCAGGGATGGCCATTGGGGCAACGATTGCGCTGCCGGAGTTGCTAAAGCGCGGATATGACAAGAGAATGGTGACGGGGGTCATCCAAGCGGGATCATCGCTTGGGATACTTGTGCCGCCGTCGGTCGTATTGGTGCTTTATGCGATGATCGCTCGGCAACCGGTGGGCCAACTTTGGTTGGCGGGTGTCGTTCCGGGACTGATGATGGCGGCGATGTTCATTGCATATATCGCCATTCGGTGTCGGATTAACCCGGTGCTGGGGCCAGTTTTACCGATTGAGGAACGCGACATTCCCCGCGCCGAGAAGCTGCGGCTGCTCCGCGCAGGTCTTTTGCCGCTGTTTATTTTCGCAGCAATGATGGTGCCCTTTGTCAACGGATGGACATCGTTGGTAGAAAGCTCGGCCATCGGAGCGCTTACCGCATTTATTGCTGCGGTGCTGAAGGGGCGGATGACCCGCGAGGTATTTGAGAACTCGGTGCGCAATACTTTGGGCATCACCTGCATGTTTATGTGGATTATTCTGGCCGCCCTTGCATTTGGCGCTGTGTTTGATGGGCTGGGCGCGGTCAAAGCGATTGAGAG
>JABDPD010000452.1 GCA_013042895.1 Boseongicola sp.
GTGTTGGCCTTGATCGTGATCCCACGCTCACGCTCGATATCCATGCTGTCCAGCATCTGAGCCTTCATGTCGCGCTGCGCAACAGTGCCCGTCAACTGGATCAGACGATCCGCCAATGTGGATTTACCGTGGTCGATATGAGCCACGATCGAAAAATTACGGATATGCGCTAGGTCGGTCATACGGCTGATATGTAGGGGTTTGGAGGGGTTGGCAAGTGGCCGCGGCCCCACGGCTTCGCGCTACTTCACTGTCACTTCCAAAATCGCGAGATCGTTTGCGCCTTCGTGGGTCCAGACCGGCGTATAGAAGCTATCCCCGACCCAGATATTCCGCCCCCCAAACGCTAGATTGCGCGAGCCCAAAAGCTCGTCCACATCCAACACTTCAGCGCATTTGGCACCTCCGAACGCAGCGCGCCAAATCGCAGAGCGTCGGTTGTTGTTTGAGACGAAATACACGTCCTTCCCATCAGGTGATACCGCCATGTTGAACAATCGCCACCAGTTCTGGCCACACGACGTCCCACCCCGCAGACGTTTCTCGTTCTTCGTGTGAACCGGGAAAACTTCCTTCGACTTGGCCAACAGAACCAGAATCAAGTCCGGGTTCGCAGTCGGCACGATCATTCCGACTTCCTCGTCGGCCGAAATGCCCGAAACCAAAGCTGTCGTCTCGCCGCTCTGAGCATCAAAATGAAGAAAGGCCTGATCCTGCCCAGGGACCCCTCCGAGGTAATAGACATCACCTTCACCATCGACATGAAACGCATATGAAATGCGAGGCGAATGTCCAATCGGAGCGACAGTTCCCGTGCTCAGATCATACCTCAATAATGCCCCGTTATCGTAGGCCATCATGTAGAGCATATCCTCAAAATCAGGATGCGCGCCCAGCCCTTTGATCCCAAGCTCTTCAAGCAAGACGCCGCGACCCGCAACAATCTTTGCGTCCCGAGTGACCGTGTAAGGTGACGTCGCTGTAACGTCCTCAATCGTCTCTGTAGTCGGGTCGAGCGAGTAAAGATGTGCGCCCCTACGGCCGGCCACCTGCGTCGCTGGCATCGTTGCGAAGTACAGGCGACCATCGGAAGCACGCTCCAAAAACGTGTGGACCTTATAGGCCCCTTCACCCTCCAGCCAATTCCCGGCCGCTTCGGATACAGACCTGATATCACTCAGGAAACGCATCCTGTCAGCACCCGGATCAAGGGCAAAGAGCGCTACGTTTCCATACAGCTCGTCATGGTTCGAAACCGCAATATAGATCCTGCCATCTTCGGCCTGACCCATCCCGGACCAGACCGAATGCATCGCAAACCCCGGCAGTAATGGCGCACCGTTTTCCGTTCCATCCTCGGTAAAATGTATGAGACGTGCCGAAGGCTCCGCCGCGACAAAACTCGGCAACAATAGCAACAAAACCGCGACGACACAGCAGCGCGCGAATCCTGAAATCACTTGAGTCAATCGCAATACCGAAACCAACAAATCTCGCCTCCTGCCGCCTAAGCCGCAGTTATATCACACAAATCGGCTAATGTAGTTTTCTAACCGCTCCTGACGCCCAGACTTTGGACCAGGACCCGCCCCATTCGCGCGCACTTCGGCGTGAATGCTCCCAAAATCACGCGTCATCAGATCACTACTATCCCATCCGGAATACCGCTCCGCCCGAGCGGCTTCGAGACCACCATCCTCCAGCATCGCCGCAGCCGCCTTCAACCCTCGCGCGCAAACGTCCATCGCGCCCACGTGAGACAAGATCAAATCAGCCGGATCCAAAGACTGACGCCGCAATTTGGCATCAAAATTTGTGCCCCCCGCCTTGAAGCCACCGCCTTTCAGAATTTCGTAATACGCCAAAGCCGCCTCACGCGGATTGTCCGGGAACTGATCCGTGTCCCAACCCGACTGATAGTCGTTCCGGTTCATATCAATAGACCCGAAAATCCCCAATGACGTTGCCATGGCAAGCTCGTGCTCAAAGCTATGCCCCGCCAAAATCGCGTGCCCCTGCTCGATGTTCACTTTGACCTCGTTCTCAAGGTCGAACTCCTTCAGGAACCCATAAACCGTCGCGACATCATAGTCGTACTGATGCTTTGTCGGCTCCTGAGGCTTGGGCTCAATCATTAACGGCCCTTGGAACCCGATCTTATACTTATATTCGACCGCCGCCCGTAAAAACGCCCCCGCCTGTGCGCGCTCGCGTTTGAGATCGGTGTTCAAAAGCGTCTCATAACCCTCTCGACCACCCCAGAGTACATAGTTCTCACCGCCCAGAGCATGGGTCGCATCCATACAGCTTTTCACCGTCGCCGCCGCATAGGCATAGACGTCCGGATCAGGGTTCGTCGCTGCACCCGACATGAACCGACGGTGCGAGAACAAATTCGCTGTCCCCCACAAGAGCTTAACGCCTGTCTCGTCCATCTTTCTGGCAAAGATATCGGTGATCTCTTTCAGCCGATCCTCGCTCTCGGCAAATGTCGCACCTTCAGGGCGCACATCCGCGTCATGAAAGCAGAAAAACGGCGCATCCAGAATCTCGAACATCTCAAAGGCTACGTCCGCCTTCAGTCGCGCTCCTGCCATGTCGTCCGTAAACCAAGGCCGCTCGAAGGTCTGTCCACCAAAAGGATCCCCGCCCGGCCATGCAAAGGAATGCCAATAGGCCACCGCAAACCGCAACTGATCCTTCAGCGTTTTGCCCCCGACAACCTCATCGGGGTTATAATGGCGAAACGCAAAGTCATTGTCCGTGTCCGGCCCCTCAAAGCGTACTTTCGGGCAGTTGGCGAAAAAATCAGTCATGAATAGTCCTTCAAAAATGCAGCCGCCTTCCGGTGGCTTTCATGCGCCTCACGAAACGCCTCTGTCAGCGCAAAGTCAGGCTCAACAACACGCGCAACCGGCGGCTCGTTCGCAATCGAGAGGTCACCAGTCGCCGCCATCATTCCCAAGCGCGCAGCCCCAAACGCACCACCAAGTTCGGCAGCATCCGGCAGCATTAATGGCACTTCAAGCGTCGTCGCCAGAGCACGCAGCCAATACTCAGAATGCGTTCCACCGCCAACCG
>JABDPD010000455.1 GCA_013042895.1 Boseongicola sp.
ACCGAGGCTCTGGCGGATGCCACCTATTTGCCGACAGGCCTATCCGTGCGAGTGCAAGAGGCATGACCGCGCGCCAAGTTGGTTAGGCGCGCGTTCTTCATCACGCCAAATCAGGCGGAAGGGCTTCGTTCGCGAGTTCTGATACGACCGTTTCGAGGTCTTGAACGGACGTTTGTTTATTGCCCAACCGACGCACGGAAACCGTGTTTTCAGCGACTTCTCTTTGACCGACGGCCAAGATCACAGGCACTTTTGCAACCGAGTGTTCCCGGATCTTGTAGTTGATCTTCTCATTCCGGGTGTCGGCTTCTGCGCGAATGCCAACTGCGAGCAACGCTTCCACAGCCTTGTGTACATAGTCATCGGCGTCCGACACAATGGATGCCACCACCACCTGACGCGGCGCGAGCCAGAGGGGGAGGCGGCCAGCGAAGTTCTCGATCAGAATGCCGATGAAACGCTCAAACGATCCAAGACAGGCGCGGTGCAACATGTAGGGGCGATGCTTGTCGCCGTCTTCAGCCACGTATTGCGCGCCGAGGCGTTCGGGCAGATTTGGGTCTACCTGGAATGTGCCGCATTGCCAGACGCGACCGATGGCGTCGGTCAGTTTAAAGTCGAGCTTTGGCGCGTAAAACGCACCCTCTCCTGGGTCGAGCGTGTAGGAATGGCCGGTCTTCTTAATTGCGTTTTCCAACGCAGCTTCCATCTTGTCCCAGCTTGCCTCGGTGCCGACGCGCTTTTCCGGGCGCGTTGCGAACATTATCTCGAACTTCTCGAAACCAAGGTCGGTGTAGACATCTGACAGGAAATCGATGAAGCGTGCGCATTCTTCCTCGATCTGATCTTCACGGCAGAAGATATGCGCGTCATCTTGAGTGAAGCCGCGCACGCGCATGATGCCGTGAAGCGCGCCGGATGGTTCATAGCGGTTGCACGAACCGAACTCGGCCATTCGCAAAGGAAGGTCGCGATAACTTTTTAGGCCTTGATTGTAAATCTGCACGTGGCAAGGGCAGTTCATTGGTTTCAAGGCGTTGACGGATTTTTCACGGGCGTGATCCTCGTCCACTTCGACGATGAACATATGCTCCTGATAGTTTTCCCAATGCCCGGACTCCTCCCAAAGACGGCGGTTTACCACCTGAGGTGTGTTGACTTCGACGTATCCGCCAGCGCGCTGTTTGCGTCGCATGTAGTCTTGTAGCGCGGTGTAGATTGTCCATCCATTTGGGTGCCAAAATATCTGGCCAGGCGCTTCTTCCTGCATGTGGAAGAGGTCCATTTCGCGGCCCAAGCGGCGGTGGTCGCGTTTAGCGGCTTCTTCCAGCATGTGGAGGTGTTTTTTGAGATCGTCGCGGTTCTTAAAAGCAACGCCATAGATGCGTTGAAGCATGGCGCGGTCACTGTCACCGCGCCAGTAAGCACCAGCAACGTTCATGAGTTTGAATGCATCCGCTGGCACTTGTCCTGTGTGTTGCAGGTGTGGGCCGCGGCAAAGGTCCTGCCAATCGCCGTGCCAGTACATCCGCAATGGTTCGTCGCCAGGAATGCCGTCGATCAACTCGACCTTAAAAGGCTCTTCGTTGTCGATGTAATGCTGGATGGCGCGTTCACGCTCCCATACCTCTGTGCGGACGGCGTCGCGCTTGTTGATGATGTCCTTCATCTTCGCTTCAATCTCGCCAAGATCCTCGGGGGTGAAGGGTTCGGCGCGGTCGAAGTCGTAGTACCATCCGTTGTCGATCACGGGTCCGATGGTGACTTTCACATCAGGCCAAAGCGATTGGACCGCGCGTGCCATGATGTGCGCAAGGTCGTGGCGGATCAGCTCAAGGGCCTGATCGTCATCTTTCATGGTGTGGATAGCGATATCTGCATCCACATCTATCGGCCACTGCAGATCGAAGTGCTCGCCGTTCACGGTTGCACT
This sequence comes from Boseongicola sp., assembly GCA_013042895.1. GTDB lineage: Bacteria > Pseudomonadota > Alphaproteobacteria > Rhodobacterales > Rhodobacteraceae > Boseongicola. The sequence continues at coordinate 1,934 of JABDPD010000455.1, forward strand.
GATCGCCTTCTTGGCAAGCGATGTGGAGATGTCGGCAGCAACCTCTGCGGCAGTTATGCCAGCGTCATAGGAACGCGAATTGCCATCAGGAAGGGTAAGGGAAATATGGGCCATATTGGTTGGCTCCTCGTCAGTTTGGCGCCCACGGAACGCCCGGTTGCGGGTTATGTGTGAGAGGCATTTGGCAAGCCCGGCGGTGAAAGTCAACACATGCGCTTTGGGGCGTTTGCATCGTGTTGTCGATGCGCTAGCGTTTGGCCGAGCAGGAGGTCCGAGATGTCAGACGGTATTCATCAGAGTGGTGTTCGTAACCTGGCTTACAGCCAGACCGAAGGAGCGGGGCCTGGCGTTGTGTTTCTCGGTGGCTTTCGATCCGACAAGGAAGGCACCAAGGCGATCTATCTTGAAGAATGGGCTCAGCGGAGAAATCGCGCCTTTTTGCGGTTTGACTATTCCGGGCATGGACAGTCGTCAGGTGAGTTTACAGACGGAGCTATTGGTGACTGGTTTGAGGATGCGGTCGCTATCATTGATGCTCTGACTGAGGGCCCGCAAATTTTGGTTGGCTCTTCGATGGGTGGCTGGATCAGCCTTCTGATCGCCCGCGAGCGGCCTGATCTGGTTGCAGGTCTGGTGACAATTGCGGCGGCCCCAGATTTTACCGAGGACAGCATGTGGGCGGGGTTTGGTGAGGCTGAGAGGGCAGCTTTGCAGCGTGACGGGAAAGTTGAGCTGCCGTCGGAGTATTCCGAGGGGCCCTATGTGATTACGCAGCGATTGATTGAGGAGGGGCGCAAACGTCTCGTGTTGAGAGATCCGTTGCACCTTCCGTTTCCGACGCGATTTATGCAGGGCACCGCCGACGCCGACGTCGAGTTGTCCGTGGCGTATCGTTTGATGGCGCACGCTTTGGGGGAAGACATTCGGCTTACCTTGGTTAAGGGTGCGGATCACCGCTTTTCAACGCCCGACTGTCTGGCGATGATCGTTCATGCGGTGGATGATGTGACGTCGCGGGCTGGCGGTTAGCGCGCGTTTAGGAACGCAAACAATTCTGTTTTCATTTCATCGGTCCAGAGTGTTCGATGACCCTTACCGGTGATTTCGAGGAAGTGTTTGTCGGTTGATCCGACAGCTTCGAAGATCTCGCGCCCAAGAGCTATGGGAACGACTTTGTCGATGTCACCGTGGATGACGAGCAAGGGTTGGCGGACGTCGCGCGCTGACATGAGGCTTTTCCATTGCTGGGTTAAAAGCTCGCCAAGGTCATCGCGGGGATATTGCGCAGCGACGATGTCGATGAAGGACGTGAAGGGTGCTTCCAGAACCACTGCGTCGCCGATGCCTTCGGCTGCGACACGCAGCGCGAGCGCTGTTCCGAGGCTTTCGCCGTAGAGCACCAAAGGGCGGGCGGTTTCGAGGGCAGCGACTGCGCGGGCGTCCTCGGTCAGAGTTTGTTCATCGGGAGCACCACTTGAGCCGCTGGAGCCGCGATAGCCCATGGCGACGATCCCGTAGCCTTGGTCGATCAGTGCTGAAAAGCGCGGGCTGCGGTCTCTTAGGCCGCCTGCATTGCCGGGGAAGTAGAGGATAGTGGGTCTGTTCTCGCGGGCTTTGACGCGCCACAGAATGAGAGACTCTCCATCTCCGGTTTCGACGCGCGTCTCGCGAAGGCGCGTTTCGCCGGCTTCGGCGGGGGTCGTGTAGGTCGCATCAAAAGGGTAAACCATCGCCGTTTCATGCCGTTCGAGATACCAAGCGAAATAGCTGGTAGACGCGAAAAGAATGGCGGCTTTGAGCATCAGTCCAACACCTCATAAGGGAGTGTTTGACGACTATTGTGGTCGATTTGGAGCGTTCGCTCAAGCGGCGGGAGCGAGCGTTGGTGGCAATCCGCCCGTGGGCAGATGCGGCAGGATATGCCGATGGCTTCGAAGGCTGACGCGTCCGAGGTGTCCAGACCATCGGAATAGACGAACTCGGAGGCGTGGCTGATTTCGCATCCCAGGCCAATGGCGTAGCGGCGCACGGGCGCGCGCCAGGCACCGCCTCCATGTGTGACTTCGCGCGCGAGACAAAGGTAGCGCACGCCATCGGGGGTTTCGGCAAGCTGACGGATGAACTGTCCCGGCGTCTCAAAGGCCGAGTGAACATTCCAGAGAGGACAGGCACCGCCGTATCGCGCGAACTGAAGTCGTGTCGCGGAGTGCCGTTT
>JABDPD010000459.1 GCA_013042895.1 Boseongicola sp.
CGGTGATGATGGCGAACGTGTGGGTTTTTGAGCTTTTCCGTTATGTCGGCGCGGCGTACCTGTTGTGGTTGGCGATCAAGTCGTTGCGGGCTGCCTGTTATGGGAGGCCTGTAACGACAAAGGCCGAGGGCGGTCGGCGGAGTTTCCTTCGCGGGCTGACAATTCACTTAACGAACCCGAAGGCGATCCTTGCCTGGGGCGCGATTTACGCGATTGCTTTGCCTTCGGGGGCGTCGGGTGCGGATATCTGGGCGTTGTTTGGGACGCTGATTGTGGCCTCGGCGTTTGTATTTCTGGGCTACGCAGTGCTTTTCTCGGCGCCACGAATTGCGCAGGCTTATGCTCGGGCGGCGCGGGTGTTTGATGCGGGGTTCGGTTTATTGTTCGGAGCTGCGTCGATCCGTGTGTTAACTGCGCGGATTGTGCCGGGGTAGGTCTTAAAGCTTACCGGATTGCGACAGCGCTGAGCCTGATGGTCGTCCTCTGCGATATTCATCCGCGATGATTTCCTGTGAAGTTGCGTCGAGGGGTGTACCCGTTGTCGTGGGGCGCGATCCGCAGTTCACTGGATGTACTGTGGTGGGATTGTCGAATGCTTGTCCTGGGGGTCGTGGCGTGAAGGTGGCGCGGCAGCCTTCGGTATCGTTGGAATAACCGGACACCGCTTGGCCGTATTGGAAGATGACCACGACATAATTCTGGCTGTTGCCGAATTGCGGGAAGGGATAGCCAGGCGGGTTCATCATGTTGCGGTATATGAAGCGTGTTTCGCCCCCTTCGTTGATGCGTTGGGTAGGGCGGCCCCATCGTGTGATGAACTCACTTTGTGTGGTGATGCCGCGGCGGATGCTGTCGAGCATCTCGCGCCGGACGGCAGGGTCAGTTGCGAGCGTGGTGTTCCACGACAGGCCGCCGCAGCCGCTCAACAGAAGAAAGATGAATAAGTATCGCCAGATGAGCTCGTCCTTAGACCAACATGGTTTCCAAAACCTTGCCAAGGCCGGGGTCCGGGTCCCATATGGCAAAAGATAGAAAGACGGGCAGACAGATGATCCTCGGAATCGGGACAGACCTTTGTAATATCGACCGCATTTCGGGCGTTCTCGAGCGCCACGGTGATCGGTTTAGAAATCGCGTTTTTACGGACATTGAACAGGCCAAGGCCGAGCGACGGGCGGACACGCCGGGGACCTATGCGAAGCGCTGGGCGGCGAAGGAGGCTTGTTCGAAGGCCTTAGGAACCGGTTTGCGGATGGGGATTGCGTGGAAAGATATGTCAGTCACAAATTTGCGAACTGGACAGCCAGTTATGCACGTTACTGGCTGGGCTGAAGCGCGGCTTCAGGAGATGACGCCGGAAGGGTACGAAGCGATAATCCATGTTACATTGACCGATGATCACCCTTGGGCGCAGGCATTTGTGCTGATCGAGGCGCTGCCGATAGGTCAAGGTGGTGAGGCGGCTGCGCCGAAACGGTCGCGGCGGCTTGCTTGACAGGGCAGTCGCCACGCCTCAGAAAGCTGCGACCTGAAAGAGGCTGAGCACAGATGTCCGACAGTACCAGTACCTTTGTCGACGGAGTCGTTGAGACCGTCAAAACTATTGTTTACGCGCTTTTGATTGCGGGTGTATTTCGCACGCTGTTCTTTCAGCCTTTTTGGATTCCTTCAGGCTCGATGAAGGATACCTTGCTGATCGGTGATTTCCTGTTCGTCAATAAGATGGCCTATGGATACTCGCAGTATTCTTGCCCGTTTGGCATGTGCCCGATTGATGGTCGTGTTTGGGGCGGTGAACCCGAACGTGGTGATGTTGCCGTGTTCCGGCATCCGGTCAACGGTCAGGATTTCATCAAGCGAATTGTCGGAGTTCCTGGCGATACGGTTCAGATGCGAGCGGGTGTCTTGTATGTGAACGGCTCACCCGCGCCGCAGGTTCCGGACGGGATGTTCAACGAAGTTTATGAACGCCAGGGTCCGATTGGCTCGACTCCTATCTGCATTGAGCGGCAGGTGTCTTTTGGGGAAAATTGCTCCAAGACCAGATCCATCGAGACCTTGCCGGACGGATCACAGCATTCGGTGTTAGACGCCGGACCGGCGCGATTGGACAATACTGGCGTGACCCGTGTTCCTGAAGGAATGTATTACTTTGTGGGTGACAATCGGGACAACTCGACAGACAGCCGCGTGGCGCAGCCATCAGGCGTGGGGCTTGTGCCTTATGAAAACCTGATTGGTCGCGCGGATCGGGTGATGTTCTCGTCTGCTGGCCGTTCACTGTTCTTTGTCTGGACATGGCGTATGGATCGGTTCTTCAAGGCGGTTGAGTGATGAAGACTTCAGCTGAACTGGACGCGTTTGCGGCCCGGTTGGGCCATGTTTTCAAAGAGCCGGAGCACTTGATTCGAGCTGTCACGCATCCTTCCATTGCAAGCGAAACGCGACCTGACAATCAGCGGCAGGAGTTTCTCGGCGACCGGGTTCTGGGCTTGGTGATTGCTGAGGCCTTGTTGAAGGCCGACAAAGGTGCTGCGGAGGGCCAGCTTGCGCCCCGATTCAATGCTCTGGTGCGCAAGGAGACCTGTGCGGCGGTCGCGCGGGATATTGATTTGGGCGTTGTGCTGAGGCTTGGGCGATCCGAGATGATGTCGGGCGGACGGCGCAAGGAAGCCCTGTTGGCGGATGCCATGGAGGCGGTGATTGCTGCCGTCTATCAGGACGCCGGGTTTGAGGCTGCAAGGGGCGTGGTGTTGGCTCTTTGGGCCACGCGGATCGACACGGTTGAGGGCGATGCGCGCGACGCAAAGACGTCGCTTCAGGAATGGGCGCAGGCAAGGGGTTTGCCGCCGCCGAGCTATGAAGCCGTGGGACGCACAGGGCCGGATCATGCGCCTGTTTTTACAGTCGAGGCGCGGCTTTCGACGGGTGAGGCGGAGCGGGCGAGTGCGAATTCGAAGCGTGCGGCGGAGCAGGCGTCGGCAAAGGCGCTGTTGACCCGAGTTGAGGGCGGTTAGCAGTTGGCTTTCTGGTCAGACGGCTAAGAGGTTTCGGACAGCTTGCGATCCGACTTTGGTAACCGTGTCGCTTGCAGCGAAAGGCGACTCAAAGCCCAAAGCTGACCTTGAAATCGGGTGCACTAGGGCGCCTTTCGAATAAAATGGCTATAGCTAGGTCGATCTGGTTTCAGTCTACCGTTTGCACTGAAATCGTCATCAGTATTGAACTGGATAAGGGGTCGACGTTCGAACTCCGAGATGAGCTCCGCTTGGCCATCCAAGGCACGCGCAAGCCGCTCCTCAAGGGCTTCTTTTCGTGCTCCATGATGGTAGCCATGTACGCCATGGATTATTTCGGGAACGGCAACTGAGAACCCAAGATACCTAAGAGCGTAAGCTGTTGGCCAGAGCAACAT
>JABDPD010000463.1 GCA_013042895.1 Boseongicola sp.
GCCGAGCGGCATTCAAGACGGTTCCCCGAGGGGCGTTGGTCAGATTTGACCGTCGTGCTGAATGACGGCACCGAACTTGCGTCAGGCGACGTTCACGCCAGGGGTGGCCCCGAAGCGCCTATGGACATGTCCGAGATCGAGACCAAGTTTCACACCATGAGCGCGACGCTCCCCGAGCCGCGCCGAAACGCTCTTTGGACAATGCGCGAGCGCCTTCTGGACCCAGTCACCAAATTCGAGGACCTCGCACACCTCGTTTGCGCGCCGCCGGAGCAGGCCTATGACTGAGCGCCCGCGCATTATCCTCCACAACGACGAAACCTCCTCGCTAGCAAAAAAGCTGGCCGCGACCTTTCCGGATGTCGCGTTCCGCGAATGTAACAGCTATGCGGCGCTCCCCGATCTGGTCGCTACCTTCCAGCCGCACGTCGTCTATTCAGTCCGCTTCGCAGGCTCGCAAGCCTATCCCCGCGATGCCTTGTTCGGCCCTGGTGGCCCCGATTGGGTGGCCAACGGCGGAGCAGGGACGGACCACTACGGCATGTGGGACCCAGACGTCTGCACGGTGACAAACGCTGCGGGCGTGGCGGCGGACATGATGGCGGAGTACGTCTTGGGTGGGTTTCTCCACTTCACCTTGGACATCCCCGGCCTTCAAACCGACAAGTCCGAACGTGCATGGAACCCCCGAACCGTCGTGCCGCTATCCGGAAAAACGCTCTTGATCATTGGTCTCGGCCACACAGGCCGCGCAATCGCCGCGCGTGCCAAAGCCTTCGGCATGCACGTCCTCGGCACAAGAGCAACCCCTAGGGCAATGGAAAGCGTCGACGAAGTGCACGGCTCGGACAATTTGGCCAGACTCCTGCCACGCGCGGATTTCATCGCCGTCTCGACGCCTCTCACACCGAACACACACGGGTTGCTGCGCAGAGCCGAAATCGCGTCTGTTAAACCCGGTGCAATCCTCGCCGATGTCTCGCGCGGGGGAGTGGTTGATCAGGCTGCATTGGAGACCGCCCTCAAATCGAAACACATCGCCGCTGCGGTACTCGACGTTTTCGAGGTCGAACCGCTCCCTGCGAGCAGCGGCCTTTGGGACCTCGAGAACGTAATCATCTCGCCTCATTGCTCATCAGTCTACGCGGGTTGGAGTGAGGCCTCCTTCGACATGTTCCTGCAAAACCTCACGCACTGGCTAAAGGGCGAGCCCTTGTTCAACGTTGTCATTCCGACACGCGGCTACTAGGCGACGCGCTTCAGACGACCGAACTGAAGCGCTCAGACGCGCCAACCTGAGATCGACGGTTCATCCTCCATCTCACCGCTGCCACCCGCTTCACTCGGCGCATCCGAGAACTTCGGCAAGCCATCGTTCACATCAAGAACCCGTTCGCCATAAAAAATGTGCATGACCGGGTTGTAGGAAAACTCGGACCCCGAGAGCGTCATCGGATAGACAACCTGCAACCCAAGCCCCGGCTTCGTCGTAAGAACCCCGCCACCGCATTTCGCACAGGATGTCCTTTGGGTCTGATCATTCTTCGTCGATACGGTGACGTCTCCGATCACATTGACCGACGTTTCCGGCCAGGCCGCAAGCGCGGTGATCGGCGCAGAGTGCCAACTTCGGCAGGACTCGCAATGGCAGTAAGCACTAAAGACAGGGTCGCCCTGAACTTCCACATGAACTTGTCCGCAATAGCATTGTCCTGCTTTGACACTCGAATGATCCAACATGTTCCGTGACCTCCTTGTCGTTTCTAGGAAAAGGCTAGGCCGGATGACATACAATCCGAAATATGAAATGATGCGTCTCTATGGATAGAAAACAATCCGACACCGAGATCGTCTACGACGATTATCTTGACGATTCTTGGCGCAGAACCGGCTGGGCGGAACTTCCCTTTTTCCTTGCTGTCGCGCGCGCGGGAACCTTTCGCGCCGCCGCCGAGCGCCTCAAGGTCAACCATGCAACCGTCGACCGACACATCCGAGCGCTTGAAGAGGCCTATAGCGTCCGTCTCTTTGACCGAAAGGCGCGAGGGGTAACTCTGACGGCGGCAGGCCGCAACCTTTTGGAAAAGGCCAAGGCGGCAGAACGCACCGTTTTGACTGCGAAGCGATCCGTGAGCGGCATGGACGCCAAACTGTCCGGCGAAGTGCGCCTGAATATCTCGTCTTGGAACGCTTACTATGTCCTCGCTCCGAACATGCCACGCTTTCATGAGTTATACCCGGACATCGATCTAAAAGTTACTGTGTCTGATAGAGTTGAAGACCTCACAAAATCGCCCTCCGACGTCAGCTATCGCGCTGCATGGAGCGTTGATGAGGACGTGGTTGCGCGCAAGGTTTACAGCTATTGCGCTGCCGTTCTGGCAAGTGAGGACTACATCAAACAGCACTGGGACTCCCGTGGCCCCAATGGCGAGGGTCTCCACTGGATCGGTAAGTCCACGCTTTGGCCAAATCCAAAACTGGATGATACGAAACTCTTTTCCGGCGCAGCCCGGCGCGGCGAAGTCCTCGACCCGATCCTGATCAACGAGCTCCTAAAGCATGGACAAGGAATGGCCATTGTTCCGGTTTGCACGCTTCTGGTTGTGCCTGTATTGAGTGTTGTTCCAGGGACACCGGTTGTGCCGGATCGCTCGGTTTGGGTGCTGTTACAATCTGATCTGAGGCACACTGCGCGCGTTCGTGCGGTTGTCGAATTCTTATGCGAGATGGGTAAGAATACATACAAGCGTGAGAAAGAGCTCCTGTTAAGCTCCGAGCTTATGAATGCCTAAGCCACGCGCGGCTCTGTGTTTGAGGTCGCCAACCGATTGATCCCTTGCGCCGTGAGTGACGCCACCAATTCGTCTGTCGACACCCTTTGCACCGTAAGGCCATCTCGAAGTGCTAAGGCAGCCGCCGTGCCCGTCGCTTGTCCCATCGCCATGCACTGCGGCATGCCGCGCACCGATGCGAAGGCAATCGGGTCCGCCGAAAGGATACGACCCGCAAACATCAGGTTCTCAATCCTCGCGGGCAAAAGCGCGCGAAAAGGAATAGTGTAGTAGCTTCCCGCCTCAATGGCCGCATCATGGGTCATGTCGCCATCCGAGCGCATCACGTCATCTATCGGATTGTCACAAGCCACGATCCCGTCGGCAAACTTGCGGGCACGCGCAAGATCTTCACCGGTCACTTTGTAGACGCCCTCAAGTTTCCGCGTCTCGCGCACCCCAACCGTTGGCGACAACATCGCCATATGAGCGTTCTGAAATCCGGGTACATCGCTTTTCAAGAACTGAGCCAACTGATGACACCGCCGCCGGCCTTCCTGGGTCGCCGCACCCACCGCTACCGGATCGGTCCCGTCGACCCCACGCACGTGAACCGAGTTGCAGAATACCGAGCCTTCGTGAAAGCCCCGCATCAGATAGAGTTTCGCCAAATCTGGATGAAGCCGTCCCTCGGCCACACCGCGCGCTGCGTATCTTTCAAAGTAAGGGTCAGGCTCGGCAAAGGCCGCGGCACGATCCACGCCGACCATATGAAATGAGATGGTCACTGCCATCATATTCCCCGAAGCGTCCCCCAGCGCAAAGGGCACCCCGGCTTTGGCCGAGATGTCCCCGTCGCCGGAGCCGTCGATCACGATCTTCGGCGCAACTTCAAACAACCCGTTTCGATCACAGCACATAACCCGCGCGATCCGGTCTGCGTCCATCTTTGGGTCTAAGGCAGTCGCGCCAAGCCTTACACGCACATTGGCCTCTTCTAGCATTTCAAACATCGTGAGTGTCGCAATGTCGTGATCGTAGATGATTTCGGGTCCGAAGTTCTCAAGAGTGCAGGGGCGTTTGGCGGCAGCGGGCGGTTCCATTCGGACCAACCGCTCGGTCAACTCCTCGATCAAGCCACCAACGATCTGATCTTGTGGATAGCCTCCACCCCACGGCATACCCGGACAAAATGCCATAACACCGCCGACCTTGGTCGTTGCCTCCAATAGCGTGACGCGCAAGCCCTGACGCCCGGCCGCCACCGCCGCCCCAAACCCTGCTGTGCCGCCACCGACGACAAGCAGGTCACAGTCTTCGAGTCGCTCGCTCACCATTGACCGCCATTCCTTCTGCCTAAGTCTCGCAAGTCTGCAAGGCACGTGGTCCACTGGCAAGCCGCAGTAGCAACTTTAGGAGCACAAAATTTGAGCATAGTAGCGGTGAGATGCTCTTGACATCATTGATAAATCGACGAAGCTGAGGGGAAGCGCACGACGCGCGTTTGCCAAGGCCCACACACCAAAACGAGGTATGCTTCAAAGCTCAATGATTGCACCGTTTTACCAAAAGGCTTCGACGAACACACGGACGCCCTTCGGTCTCTCTTTCGATCAGTTCTGAGACAAACGGCGAATGAGCGGCGATGGCTAATCACATGATGCGAAAGGAAATCTCAATAATTGCAAAAAAAACTGGTATCGCTAACAAGAATTGTTGGCTAGAAATTACTGCGGCGGAATCGTTTTGCTGCTCAATTAATTCCTCGATGAAGAGGAGACGGGCCTAACAAGGCTTCCGGATATCCAAGGTGCACCGGACACCATCCAATGGGAGGAAACCATGAAAAAAGTACTTTTTGCGGCCATGGCTGCTTCTGTCGTAGCCGGCGCAGCTTTTGCTGACGGCCACGGCGAGCGTTATGTCATGATCACTCACACACAGGGTACAGACCCGTTCTGGCCAGTTGTTGAAAAGGGCGGTCGCGACGCTGCTGAAGATGTTGGCGCAACACTCGAGTACAACTTTGACGTCTCCGGCGACATGGCTGCAATGGCGAAGCTCATCGAAGCTGCGGCTGCTACACAGCCAAGCGGCATCATTGTGTCTCTGCCCGACGCAGCGGCGCTTGGCCCGGCAATCAAGTCCGCTGTTGCTGATGGCGTTCCGGTTGTGACCATCAACTCCGGTCTGGAAGCTTCTGCTGAACTCGGCGCGCTTATGCACGTTGGTCAGCCAGAGCGTCTTGCAGGTGAAAAAGCTGGTCAGCGCGCAGCTGCTGAAGGCGTGACCAAAGGTCTCTGCTTGAACCAGGAATCATTCAACACCGCTCTCGTAGACCGTTGCTCCGGTTACTTCGACGGCGTTGGTGGCGATCTCAACATGATCGACGTTTCGAACGACCCGACACAGATCGAAACCCGTACGGCTGCTGCTCTGCAGGCTGACGAAAGCATCGACGGCGTTCTGGCTGTTGGCCCACACGTATGTGAAGCCGCAACCAAAGCGATCGAAGCGGTTGGCGCTGACGTGCACCTGGCTTGCTTCGACCTTTCCCCGGGCGTGATGGACATGATTGCTGACGGCCGCGCTGCCTTTACAATCGACCAGCAGCAGCGTCTGCAGGGCTACATGCCTGTGATCGTTCTGCACCTCTACAACAACCACGCTGGTCTGTTGCCTGGTGCGAATATCCCATCGGGCCCTGGTTTCGTTGATGCTTCCAACGCAGCCGAGGTTTCCGCTCTGGCGGGCATCGACCGCTAAAATAAAAGACGCGACATAAGAACAGGCGGGATTTTCCCGCCTGTTCTTTTTTAACATTCGCGCAGGAAAAAAAGGGGACGGACATTGGCCGACGGAAATGAATCCGACAGACTACAGGAAGAAACCACCTTTCAAAGACTGTTGAGAAGACCTGAAATTGGGTCGTTCACCGTTATGGTGGTTATCATTATTGCACTCGCCATCGCATCCGAAGGTAAATCCTTCAACGCGCTTGGCTTGAAGAACAACGTTGCGATTATCGCTCAGTACGGGATCATTGCCACGGGCGCCGCTGTCCTGATGATCTCCGGTGAATTTGACCTCTCCATTGGGTCAATGATTGGTTTTGCGGGTATGTCGATGGCGATGATGCTCAAATGGGGCCTTCCCTTCGGTATGGGCGAGGCGTCACCCTTTGCCGCCTTCATCATTACTTTGGCGATGACGCTGGCCCTTGGCTGGCTCATAGGCACGGTGGTCGTGAGATCGGGACTGTCCAGCTTTATCGTGACTCTCGCGTTTCTGTTCTTTCTGCGCGGTGTGACCGAGGTCAGCTTCCGTCTGATCAACAAGTCTACCCAGATCTCGGGCTTGCCTGACTATAAAGAGACCAGCTGGTTTGCCAATATATTGGGAGGCGACGTCTTTGGCTGGTTCTATGACATTTGGTTCATGCTGGGGGGCAACCTCAACAGGCGTGGCGAACAGTGGGTCGAAGGATTTGATGCACGCTTCCTTTGGTGGATCGTGATTGCCGGGGTAGCATACTTTATACTCAGTCGCACCCAGATCGGTAACTGGATCTACGCAACCGGCGACAACAAAGAAGCAGCCCGCGCGAACGGTGTCCCCGTAAACCGCGTGAAAATCGGCCTCTTCATGTTCACCGCATTCTGCGCAACCATGTTCGCCGCTTGCCAAGTGTTCGACACAAACACATCAGACGCCGCAAAAGGTAACCTGATGGAACTCTTCGCGATCGCAATCGCGGTTGTGGGCGGCACTCTGATGACCGGCGGTTTCGGCTCTGTCATCGGTGTTGTATTCGGCGCGATCACCGTTGGTCTTGTTGCAAACGCGGTGTTCTTCATTCCGGCCATCGACGGCGCATGGTTCCGAGTGTTCCTTGGTGCGATCCTGCTCGCAGCGGTCTTTGCCAACGAACGTATCCGCAAACGTATCACGGGAGGTATTTGATATGGCTGAACCGTATCTACGCGTTGAAGGACTGGTAAAGCGTTTCGGTCCGTTCACAGCTCTCGGTGGGGTCGACCTCGAGGTTTATCCTGGCGAAGTTCACTGCCTTCTCGGTGATAACGGTGCTGGTAAGTCCACACTCATCAAGACGCTTGCGGGCGTCCACGAGCCGACAGAGGGCACGATCTACATCGAAGGCAAGCCTGTATCGTTCCGTTCTCCACGGGATGCATCGGACGCCGGGATCGGCACCGTGTATCAGGATTTGGCGATCAACCAACTTCTGAGCGTGACCCGTAACTTCTTCATGGGCCGCGAGCTAAAGGGGCCGCTCGGCACCCTGCGCATGGATGAGATGAACAAGATCGCGCACGATGAGATGCTCAAGATCGGTATCGACTTCTCGGATCCAACCCAAGCTGTCGGTACAATGTCCGGCGGTCAGCGCCAGACGCTCGCGATTGCGCGTGCGATCTATTTCGGTGCGAAGGTTCTCATCCTCGACGAGCCTACGTCCGCTTTGGGACAGAAGCAGCAAATGGGTGTTTTGAAGACGATCAAGAAAGTCCGCGCACGCGGCGATATCGCGATCATCTTTATTACACACAACGAGATCCACTCACGTCTCGTCGGTGATCGCTTTACCTTCTTGGCCCTTGGTCAAACAATCGGAGCAGGCACCAACGCCGAGATCGGCGACGAAGAAATGCGCCGCTTGATGTCCGGTGGTGCCGAGATGGGCGATCTTAAAGAAGAACTCGCAGCGATCTGAACCTTTTGGATTTCTGAGTACGGGCCCCGATTTCGGGGCCCGTTTCGTTTTGGGCGCTAGGGGGACACTTGGTTCGTCAAGCGTGAATGATTGCGCTGAGACCGAGGCGCCGAAACTACATCACAATCTGTACTAGCTTCTAACCTGTCTCGCTGTGGCCTCTTCCCAGCCCCTTAGCAGGGCGGCTCGGCGGCCCGGGTACTTATTGCCGATCACTTTGAGGTCCTCGACTCTTTCGGTCTTGAAGTGTCGGTAGTCTTCTTTGCTTTCGCACCATCCGACGAGGTATCGTGTTCGATCCAGAAAGGCGATTAGCAGTAGCCAGACAATCCGATCTGTCGTTGCGCCGTCGCGATCCGTGTAGATGAGTTGTAGCCTGTATCGTTCCCGTATGGCGTGGCGCAGGAGCGCGCTGTCGAAGCGCTCCACGACCCTTGCTCTGGTTTGAATGGGCTTTGTACTCCCATCCAGGACGACCGGGCGTAGCTCTTTCGGAATTGCCGAAGAGAGTTTCGACACCAAGTCACGCGCCGCGCGCGCAAGAGACGGATCAGCTTCAGATGCAACCCAGGCCGCGCCAAGTGCTGCCGCCTCCAACTCATCAGCGGTCAACATCAGCGGCGGCATGTCGTATCCGTCATCCAACACGTAACCAATCCCGGCTTCGCCTGTGATTGGGATTCGTTGTGCATGCAACTCGGCCATGTCGCGGTAGAGCGTGCTGAGAGAGATCTCCAATTCATGTGCTAATTCCCGTCCAGTGATTGGCGACCGGGTTGACCGCAATATCTGGATAATCTGGAACAAGCGTTCAGTGCGACGCAATTTTCGACTCTCCTCTCACACTACTGTCATAACGGTGAGAGTAGGGGAGTTCTAGTACGGGTCCAGAAATTGAAACCGCGCACCAGTCGCGCAAGCCATTGGAGCCAAAAATGATCCACCACGAACGTATCCGAACAATCGACGCTGCCCCCGACGC
>JABDPD010000475.1 GCA_013042895.1 Boseongicola sp.
GAACATCCCGCGCTGTGATCTCGGGCATCAACGACAACATGGCTGCCTCAGCGCGCGCTTCGTCGGGGGACTTTGCCTCGGGTGCATCACTCACGCATCCGGGACCACCACCAACGACAACTCCTGCAAATGCATCGAGAGACAGACCTTCAGGCAATCCATCCCGCTCAAGGCGCACACGAAGAGCGCGTGCAGGATCAAGCCCGCCTTTTTCAAGCATGGCACGATACTCGCCATCGGCTGCGTCGTCTTCGGGTCGAAGCTGAAGGATTAGAAATGGTTTCATGTTGCGCGCTTCCCTTTCACCCTTTCCGAAATGTCTTGGGAGGAGATCGGCGCTCGGCCGTTAGGGACAACGCCCACACTGCCACGCGCGCCAGCGCGACGCGGTCCATATTCAATTCACACGGCATCAAGCGCACGCATCAAATCAGCGACCAGATCATCGGCATCTTCTATTCCGACGCTCAAACGAACCAGCCCCGGTGTTATCCCCAACTCAATCCGTTGGTCCTCGCTCAAACGCTGATGGGTCGTGGTAGAGGGGTGCGTAATGATGGACTTGGCATCCCCGAGATTGTTCGAAATCGTCACAATTTCCAATGCATTCAGCATTTTGAACGCGGCTTCCTGTCCGCCCTTTACTTCAAGTGAAACTACCGTGCCACCACGCTCAAGCTGTTCTTTGGCAATCTGATGTTGGGGGTGGTCTGGCAGGTCCGGATAAATCACACGGGATAGACGTTCATCGCCGGACAAGGCCTGCGCCACTTTTAGCGCGCCGTCCGCCTGAGCGCGCACGCGCAAATCAAGAGTTTCGAGACCCTTTAGCAGGACCCAGGCCGTAAACGGGCTCATCGCACCGCCGGTGTGCTTAAGGTAAGGTTCCACGGTTTTGCGGACAAATTCTTTCGTCCCTAGTATGACACCGCCCAGAACTCGACCCTGTCCGTCGATATGCTTGGTCGCGGAATAGACCACCACGTCCGCGCCAAGAGATATAGCACGGCTGAACACTGGTGTTGAAAAGACGTTGTCGACCACGACAAGCGCCCCTTTTGCATGGGCGATTTCTGCGACGGATTTGAGGTCAATTACTTCAAGTGTCGGATTCGACATGCTTTCAAGGAAGACGGCTTTGGTGTCGTTGCGCACTGCAGCACGCCATTCATCAAGATTGGTGCCATCGACAAAGGTGACCTCTACGCCGAAGCGAGTCAAAATTTCTTCAAGGATATAGAGGCAAGACCCAAAAAGCGCGCGAGCCGACACGACATGGTCGCCGGCTTTCAGCATCGACACCAATGCACCGTTCACAGCTGCCATACCGCTTGCCGTTGCGAAGGCATCTTCAGCACCTTCGAGCGCGGCAATGCGTTCTTCGAACATGGCCACGGTCGGGTTGCCGTAGCGGGCATAGATGAATTCGTCCTCACCAAGCCGGTCAAAGCGCTGAGCGGCCTGTTCGGCGCTTTCGTAGACAAACCCCTGGGTCAGGTAGATCGCCTCAGAGACCTCGCCATACTGACTGCGACGGGTGCCCGAATGCACAAGCTTCGTGCGGGTTTTCCAATCGTTAGACATGGGGACGCCTCCTTTCCAAATAAAAAGCCCCCACCGCGGAGCGCCGGGGGCGTGGATCACGTCCCTGACCTCTTTAGCGGTATTTTTAACGTGGCCCGCAATCCGGTGAACAAATCGCCACGATGACGTCTGGCTACTCCGACACGGACGGGTCGTCAAGATTTGAACGAGCCCGTTCGTATGCCTCGGAATGAGGGGACTTTGGCTTCGTTGTGGCACCGGGCTTAGGGTTTCTTAACGCATCAGCGCTAGTCTCACGTCTATGAAGGCGTTCAGACAAACTTGCGAAAACTATCGCCCGACCCGGCGTAAGAACAGTGTGGCGGTACGCTTGATAGTTGACGGGGAAAACGTAGCGGCGACGCTTTTAGATATCTCGAGGGATGGCGCGAAACTGTCGGTTCCATATGCGGTTTTGCCCGGAAGCGCTGTTGAGTTGCTGCTTGAGTCGGCTTCGATCCCTGCTCTTGTCC
>JABDPD010000479.1 GCA_013042895.1 Boseongicola sp.
GCCGACTACGCCGCGCGTCTCGGTCACTTCGGCAACCTTCTAGTCGCCAACCTCCACGGTCACCACCACTGGGAAGACCGCAGCTATTTCCCGGAACTTGCCGCCGCAGACCCGCGCTTTGAGGCCGGACTGGATGTGCTGGAAAAAGACCACGAGGCCCTCGACGGTATCCTCGATACTTTCACCCGTCAGGCCAACCGGGTGATTAAACTGGTGCAACTTGACGAGGCCGCCGCCCGCGAGGAGGCCGCGAACGTCCACAAAGGCGCAGTGCAGATCGAACAGCTTCTGGACCGGCACTTAACCGACGAAGAAAACCTCGCCGTGCCAATCATTCTGCACCACAAACTCCGGGGCTAAGCATTTCAGGGGCGCGCTACCCCGCGCCCCTCACTCCTGAATGCTCTCCAGCCAAGCGGTTAAATCCGCAATCGGTTGCGCCGTTACAATCGGCTGACCCGTCTCAGCCGGAAGCGCCGCATCCGGAAATGCAAACAGTTCACCAAACAGCGGCATCTCGCCCCCATGCGCCAACATCGGATCGCGTCCGTCTATCTGACGTACGACCCGCGTAACCGGAAACACCCCGTCGTTGCCTGCTGAAAGCTGCGTCAAATCCGGCGCACGCAAGGTCAAAACCTCCTGCATCGGCCCGTCTCCCATAGCACGTTCGCCGTGGCATGCCGCACAGAAGCGCGCAAAATACCAGGCGCCGGTGTTTGCATCCGGCGTTTCACCCCAAGCCGCGCTTGCCATCAGACATACGGCGAAAACTCCAAGCCTTCTCATCTCTGCACCCGCTTTAACCATTCTGCCACATCAGTGATCGCCTCTGGCGCCACGATCTCATTTCCATCAGGCGCCACCAAGATTGCGGATGGCCCATCAAGGATCATTCCCCAAAGCGGCATTGGCCCGCCATGCGCCAAGACCTCACCGGTGCCATCAATCCGCTGCACGACCCGAGCAGTCGGGAAAACCCCGCCGTTCTGAGCCGACAACATAGTCAAATCCACTGGAGGCCCGGCCAATACAGTGGACATCGGCCCGTCCCCCATCGCGCTGATGCCGTGGCACGTGGCGCAATGGTTCGCAAATACGTCCATCCCCCGCACAGCATCCTGCGCCGAGGCCGACCCCGCCAGAAGTATCGAAGAAAGTATCAATAATCTCATGAGCAATCCTCCTGTCCACAAAAATAGTCCGGACCGACTCTATCCGCCTTGACCCACCTCAAACGCCGTTGACAAAGCTTATCGGCAGGCACGACCAGCCTCACTCCGAAATCAAAACCCCGCCTTCCAGCCGCAAGGTCCGGTCCATACGCGCCGCCAAAGCCGGATTATGCGTCGCGATCAAAGCGCTCAAGCCCGTCTCGCGGACCAATTCCATCAATGCGTCAAACACCGTATCCGACGTCGCCGGGTCCAAATTCCCCGTCGGCTCATCCGCCAGCAAAACCCTCGGCCTATTTGCCAACGCCCTGCAAAACGCCACCCGCTGCTGTTCGCCTCCCGACAAGGCAGCAGGTCGATTATCCGCACGCCCTGCCACACCGACGCGCTCCATCAATGCCATCGCGTGCGCCCGAGCCTGACCCGCCGGAACCGCATTCGCCAATTGCGGCAGGATCACATTCTCAACAGCTGAAAACTCCGGCAACAAATGGTGAAACTGGTAAATGAACCCAACCTCTTCGCGTCGTGCTGCCGTGCGCCGCGCATCTGACAAACCCGTGTAATCCGTACCGCCAAGGCTCACATGGCCAGCGTCCGCTGAGTCCAGCAATCCTGCGATATGCAACAGCGTCGACTTGCCAGCCCCCGACGGCGCAACCAGTGCCACAACCTCTCCTGCAGCCAGATGAAACGATGCTCCCGACAACACCGTCAAAGCATTTTCACGTCCCGGATTATAGGTCTTTTCAATACCTTCGAGAGCTAACGCATCACTCATAGCGCAACGCCTCCACCGGATTCATCCGCGCCGCGCGCCGCGCCGGAATAAGCGTAATCCCCCAGGATAGGAACAGCGACAAGCCGACCGCCGACAGCACATCTCCGAGCTCCAGCTTCGCCGGTAGCCTATAGATACCGCGCACAGCGCCGTCCCAGACCCCGCCCCCGGCCGCGCCGTTAACAAATGCCAAAATCGCATCAAAATAGACGGCAAAAAGGCACCCAATGATTACACCCAAGATCGTGCCAATCGTCCCCACCAAAGCACCCGTCAAAAAGAACACGCGCAAGATCGCACCCTCGGTCAAGCCCATGGTTCGCAATATCCCGATATCGCGGCCCTTATTCTTCACCAGCATTACCAAGCCACTGATAATGTTCATGGAAGCGATCAACACCAGCACCGACATCAAAACGAACATCACGGTGTCCTCGACCTCCAACGCCCGCAAAAAGCCCCCCGCAGAATCCTTCCACGTCCAAAGCAACGCCCGTTCTCCGCCCGCCTCGCGCAAAGGCGCTGCCAACTCCTCCACACGTTCGGGGTCAACGACGCTCACTTCCAATTCGTCGGCCACGCCCTCGCGATTAAAATAGATCTGTGCCTCATCAAACGGCATGAACGCGCGGGTGCGATCTATATCATAACGCCCTGAATTAAATACATAAGTGACCTCAAATTCCCCAACTCGCGGACTGGTGCCAAAGGCCGTCCGCACACCGTTAGGAGAGATTAACCGCACTACATCTCCAACCCCCACTCCCAGCGAACGCGCCGCTTCACGGCCCAGCGCAATCCCGCTCGGAAAGTTGCTCAGTTCCCCAACCCCTGTCTCAGGATCAGCAATCCGCGGAATATCCGCTAAGTCTCCGGGCGCAATTCCAAAGACCTCCAACCCGGTGTTCTCATCTCTGTGAACGGCCATCACCTGACCCTTCACCAATGGCGCTACACGCGTTACACCCTTAACTGCCGCAAGGCGTTCGGCCACCTCCGCATAATTCGGAATGACGCGACTTACCTGCCCATTTTCCGCACGAACTGCCTGATTATAAACGGTTACATGCGCATTCGCCCCAAGGATGGTTGAGACAAATTCATCTCGAAATCCGGACCGAACCGCCAGCGTGATGATCAAAGCCGCCACCGCAAGCATGATCCCGATCAGCGAAATCCACGTCATCACACTAACGCCGCCTTCGGCGCGTTTTGCGCGCAAATACCGCCATGCGATAAGGAATTCGTACCGGGAAAAGGGCGCGGGCGTGGCCATAACTGCTCCGTTGTTTTGCCCTGTCATGCAAGGCACGGACGGCGCGGTCAACTCACTTCCAACCCCAGCGCATCTTCTTGGCGAAAATACTCCGGGGGTGAATTGGCCAAAGGCCAAGCGGGGGCAGCGCCCCCGTCAGTCTAAAGCTTAATCGGAAACTGCGCGCGAAGAGCACGATCCAAGACCGGATCCAACGCTGCCTGAGAAATCCCTGAAAGCATTTCTTCCTTCCGCTTACGGGCTCCTGCGATCAAATCCGGCTTGCCGTTCTCGTCCCATTCCTTCGGGCTCGTCCGGTCCCCATGGAACGGATAGACATAATCTGTCTCCATCCTTGCCAGCGTCTCACCAACCCCCAGATAATGCCCCGGCCCGCCCATGCAGACCTCGCGCATCGCCTCAATCGCCAACGTGTCGTCTGTTACTTCGATGCCCTTAAGACATCTTAGCGCCTGGCCGATAATGTCGTCGCCAAGGATCAGCGACTCATGGCAGAATCCGAGCAGGGACGCATGCATTCCGGCGGCCTCGTAAACCATGTTCAACCCTGACAGCCCCGCCATCACGTTCGAGCACATCTGCTCCCAACCCGCTTGCATATCCGGCAATTTGGAATCCGAGGCCCCCGCTGCGGCCCCGCCAGGCAAACCATAGAACTGATGCATCTGAGCACAACCGGCTGTCAGCAAAGCCTGCTCTCCCGAACCGATCGACATTGCCCCGGTCCTTAGATCAACTACAAAGGGCCATGTTCCAAATATCGCTGGATGCCCGGGCTGGATTGCATTGACATACACAATCCCTGCGAGGCACTCCGCCACCGCCTGAACGATCGCGCCCGCCAGGGTTGCTGGCGCGGTCGCTCCGGCCATACCCGCACTGAGCAACAACACTGGCATCCCGCCCCGAATGCAGACCTCCATCACTTCGCAGCTCTCGGTCGCGAACTTCAGCGGAGGCAGCACGAAGCAATTGGAATTGCTGACAAAAGGACGCGCACGAAATGCGTCTTCCCCCCCGGCCATCGCATAAGCCAGGTCGAGACAGGCCTGCGCATTATCGGGCTCAGTAATGGACGTGCCAACGTGCTTGGTCGTGCCTGTGCAACAGGCATAAAGCGTGTTCAAATCCAGTTCCAGATTGTCGGGCAAATCTCTGGCAACCATTGGTCTTTGCAGAAAATGGATATTGTCCAACTGATCCGTGATCCGCGCCGCATCGTGCAAATCCTGCAACGTGCTGTGCCGGTAATTTCGGCCGTCCGGTTCAACCATATTCACCGCGGCTCCCGCGGTCCCATAGTGAACGTTGGTCCCGGACAAAACCATGTCATGATCCGGTTCTCGGCCGTGAAGAGTGATGTCGCGCGCCGCTTTCGACAGCATATCCTCGACCAATGCAGGCGAGAACCGAAGCCGTCCATCGTCCCCCAATCGCGCTCCAGCGTTAACCATGATGTCGATGCCGGATTGAGGCGCATCTGCAAGGCCTATTTCGTCAAGAACCGTTAAAGCGGCTTTGTGAATTCGGAGTACTTCAGCGTCGCTCAGCGCCTTTAACGTGCCACCTTGCATACCTCCGCGAACGGGACGGACATCTTCAGCAAGTGGAGCGGATCGTAGGGCGTGGCGCGCGGCCCGGCCGCCGGATCGACGGGATTGAGTGCGGGACATTTGGAAATTCCTGTGGTCGTGGAAAGGACAGTTCAGACGGCAATCATCCCGCCGGTCGCCCTCGTGCCGCACGTCCCCGATCCGCACCAATCGTGCGGCTCACCAGAACGATCTGCCATTGCTCTCCCATAGCAATTCCTCTCCCTCACAAAAGAGAGGCTACCCGTACGAGCCGAGCAATCTGTCACAATCGCGCCGCCTATAATGTCGCAAATAGAGTGTTAGCGGGTGCGCAACCAGGCCAGAACATCATCCGCGTTCCGGTCTGGTGGGAACACCGGATAGAACGTTTTTGCGATGAGACCTTCTTCAATAACCCAGGCCATCCGCTTCAGCAGAACACGGCCTTCGACCTCCATCACGGGCAAGTTCAGTGCCTCTCTCAAGGCTCCCGACGCATCCGACAGAACCGGAAACGGCAGATGTAAACGTTCCGCAACTTCGCGCTGGTAGTCGGTGTCCTGCGTCGACAAGCCAAACACCTGATCCACGCCCAGCGCCTGTAACTCTGAGAAATGATCGCGGAACGAGCAAGACTGCGGCGTGCATCCGCGCGCGCCCGGAATGTCATCCCACCCGTCTGGCAAAGCCACGTTTGGCTGACCCGTCATCGGATAGATGTAAACGACCACACGACCTGACAGTTCGCCGAGCGCAACTGCACTGCCCGAAGTCGCAGGCAACGTCACATCGGGCATCGCCATACCCGTCAAATGATCTGCAGCGCCATCATCTTCCGGCGCCGGAATCATTGACCAATCCGGAGCTCCCGTGCCCACGCCTGTAAATGGTTGGTTCGCCATTTATGCCTCAAATCCAAGTGTGAAAGGATCGTTTTTCCATCGGCGTCACCATCGCGGCCCGCACAGATTCATGGTGAGGTGCATAAATTTCTGCAACCTTTTCAACGGCTTTCTCGGGCGCCATTTCTTCGCTGACACCTGTACGCCGGTTCGTCAACTCAACGACACCGTTCTTTAAGCCACGTGGCCCGACGGTGATCCGCCACGGCAGACCAATCAAATCCATCGTCGCAAATTTCGCTCCCGCACGCTCATCGCGGTCGTCATAGAGCGGCTCCATCCCGTGCGCGACCAACGACTTATACAAAGCCTCAGATGCCTTATCTGTCGCCTCATCACCCTGCCGCAGATTCACAATTCCGCAGTGAAACGGCGTTACGCCTTCCGGCCAGATGATTCCGTTGTCATCATGAGAGGCCTCAATAATCGCACCCAAGAGACGGCTCACACCAATGCCATGCGATCCCATATGAACCGGCACAGGTTTTCCATCCGGCCCCTGCACGGTCGCGCCCATCGCCTCGGAATACTTCGTCCCGAAATAGAAGATTTGCCCCACTTCAATCCCCCGCGCGGACCGCCGCCGATCTTCGGGTACGTCCGAGAAAACCGCTTCGTCATGCGTCTCATCCGTGCGCGCATACCGCGAAGTGAACTCCTCCAGAACCGCCTGACACGCTGCTTGGTCGTCATAGTCGATCTCACGATCGCCAAACGAAAGATCGGTGATTTCGCTGTCGTAAAACACCTCTGACTCGCCCGTTTCCGCCAGCACCAAAAACTCGTGCGTATAGTCGCCGCCGATAGGTCCACCATCCGCGCGCATCGGAATCGCTTGTAAACCCATCCGCTCATAGGTGCGCAGATACGAGACCAGATGCCGATTGTATGCGTGCAGCGCATCTTCCTTCGTCAGGTCGAAATTATATCCGTCCTTCATCAGAAATTCACGCCCCCGCATGACGCCAAACCGGGGGCGAACCTCGTCGCGAAATTTCCACTGGATGTGATAAAGCGTCAGCGGCAAGTCCTTGTAACTGCTGACAGAAGCGCGGAAGATATCAGTGATCAATTCCTCATTCGTGGGCCCGAACAGCATGTCGCGTCCGTGGCGATCCTCGATGCGCAGCATTTCCTGCCCATAGTCATCATATCGCCCACTTTCGCGCCATAAATCGGCCGACTGGATCGTGGGCATCAGCATTGGCACGTGCCCTGCGCGCACCTGTTCTTCATGCACAATCTTTTCGATGTTCTGCAAAACCTTATAGCCCAGTGGCAACCACGAGTAGATCCCTGCACTCGCCTGCTTGATCATGCCAGCTCGCAACATCAGGCGGTGGCTGACGATCTTTGCCTCTGCTGGCGTATCTTTCAAAACGGGCAGAAAATAACGGCTTAGGCGCATGGGGTCAGGACCTTCTCGGACGGTTTCGCACGCATGTCGTCTAGGCCATCGCCGCGCGCCTCGCAACCACCCCCTTGCACCGCCAGCCCGGACTTGCGACACCTTGTCAGACCCAAAACCAAGGACACACCATGGCTCTGCCGATCCGACAACAGTTGAAATATTGGGGGATCGCTGCGGCGATCTTCTTCGTCGTGCTCTGGGTCCTGGGAGACGTGATTCTGCCCTTCGTCCTTGGCGCAGCCATCGCGTACTTTCTCGACCCTGTCGCCGACCGGCTCGAGGCTCTGGGGTGTTCGCGTGCCATTGCGACCGCGATCATAACAATCTCGGCCCTGCTTCTGTTCGTGATCCTCGCACTTCTCGTCATCCCGACACTGGTCAGCCAAACCGCGCAACTAATCTCAATCGCCCCGGATATAGCCTCGCGACTTCAAGCCATATTAACCGAACGCTTCCCTGACCTCGGAGACGCCAATTCGACCATCCGACAGTCGCTCGCCTCAATCGCCGAGACAATCCAGTCGCGCGGCGGCGAGGTTTTCAACACCCTGCTCAGTTCCTTTTCGGGCGTCGTGAACGCGGTCGTGATCTTCGTTATCGTCCCCGTTGTTGCTTTTTACATGCTCTATGACTGGGACAATATGGTCGCCAAGATCGACAACCTTCTGCCCCGCGACCACGCCCCAACCATTCGCAAACTCGCCTCCGACATCGACCGCACGATGGCAGGCTTCATCCGTGGCCAGGGCACCGTTTGTCTGATCCTCGGAATCTACTACGCCGTCGCACTTATGGCGGTCGGCCTCAACTTCGGCCTCGTCGTTGGCTTTGTGGCTGGCGCACTCACCTTTATCCCCTACGTTGGCGCACTCGTTGGCGGCGTTTTAGCCCTCGGTCTTGCCCTGTTTCAGTTCTGGGGCGACTGGCTCTGGAT
>JABDPD010000480.1 GCA_013042895.1 Boseongicola sp.
CGACAAATCTTCGCATCCAGACGCACTATGCGCCCGAAACCGTTTCTGGTCAGCTGGCTCAGCAGTACGTGGATGACATCGTTGCTATGTCCAACGGCGAAATTCAGGTCGAGATGTTCTACTCGTCTTCCGTTGTGAAGTCGGTTGAGACGTTCGATGCTGCAGCAACCGGAATTCTTGACTGCGACATGACCGGCGGCGGTTACCAGACCGGTAAGAACCCAGCATTCCAATTTGTGGCTGATATCATGGGTGGCTACGACACGCCTTACCAGCAGCTTTCATGGCTTTACTTCGGCGGTGGTCGCGAAGCAGCTGCACCGCTTTACAACAAATACGGCATGGAGCTCATCGGCTGGTGGGTATACGGTCAGGAGAGCTTTGCGTCTTCCAAGCCGATCGAGAAGGTCGCTGACTTCAAGGACTGGAAGTTCCGTTCCCCTCCAGGCATGGAAACCAAAATCTTTGAAAAGCTCGGCGCTTCGCCGATCGTGATGGATTTCACCGAGATCTTTACGGCTCTGGAAACTGGCATCATCGACGGTGCTGATGCTTCTGGCTTGGCAAACAACGTTGGTCTTGGTCTCTATGACATCGTCAAGTACGCCAACTTCCCTGGCTTCCACTCGATGCCTTCTGATCACCTGGCATGCAACAAGGCTGTGTTCGACGCGATGCCTGCGCATCACCAGAAGATCATGAAGGTCGGCATGGAAGCTCTTGCGCTTCGCACTGCATTGACGTTCGAGAAGAAGAACGCCGAAGCAGCGGCGCAACTGCGCACGCAGGGTGTGACCCTTTCGCAGTGGGCACCGGAAGAACTGGCAAAGTTCCGTTCTGCAGCGCAGGCAACATGGCCTGAGTTCGCAACCACACCTGAAGCCAAGGCACTTGTCGATGCGCACATGAGTTACCTCACACAGCTCGGGTTGGTTTCAAACTAATTGTTGTGCACTCAATTTGGACCCCGCCACCGTGTGGGGTCCAATCGTTTTTACTGACATTCAAGACGCAATTTCAGCGGGTCTCTTGGCCGCGCGGAGGGAACCATGGAGAACAAATCTGGTAGCTTCATAGAGTGGCTCATTCCTTTCTTCTTCATTCTGTGCGCTGGCTGGCTCATTTGGCATCTACCCGCATTTACGCTTGACTGGGTGCCCCCTGACGAGAGCCAAGTAGACAACCTGCGCGGCCTCCATCACCGAAATGATGTCACACCCGGGATGTCGGGTCCGTTTGGCGGCGAAGCCGACTGGGTTGACTATCTCGCTCTGCTTGGATTGCCGATATTCCTAATCATCGGAATTCGCACTGTCCGCCGCGCTCCGATGGAGTTTGAAAGCTGGCGTGCAGCAGACCGTGTCGCGGTCTTTATTGGCCGTGTAACGATGATGATGATCGTGCTTTTAACCTCAGTCATGCTTTATGAGGTACTTCTTCGTTATGTCTTTGAAGCGCCGACGCTTTGGGCAAATGAATTGTCTCTCTGGATCGCGGGTTTCGTATTTCTATGCGCAGGGCTCTATGCGATGCAGCAGCGCAGCCACATCCGGATCTTCCTACTCTACGATATCTGTCCCCGCTGGATGCAGCGATTGTTTGACACGATTTCGACAATACTGATCGTTCTCTTCGCCTTCTTCCTCGTCTATGGCGGCTATGGCGAGGCGCTTGACAAGTTATGGCGCTGGGAGACTTTCGGAACAGCGTTCGACCCTCCTATTCCGGCGTCTCTGAAGCCCACAGTACTGATAATCGTCAGTCTTGTGGCCATTCAGGCCGTAGTGAATCTCATCTCTGACTGGAACGCGGAGCCCGTAATTCACACGGCTGCCGACGATATTGATCAGGACGAATTGGACAAGCTTCGCGCGGCAGTCGGCGCTGAGGGGGTCGGCGATCTCGACGTGACGCGTGGGTCAATCCAAGGTAATCAAACGGAGCGCAACTGATGGATATCGGAACGATTTCGCTAGTCCTGATGCTAGGACTATTGGTCCTGCTGGCGATCGGCATGCCACTTGGTCTAGCTTCGGCGATACTAGCCGTTCTCGTGCTTTTCATGAAGTTCGAACCGGACACACTGTTCAATCCGCTCTTGTTCGGGGATGGGATTCTGACCGGGCGTCCCGGAAGTGGGCCATTAAATATCCTGGCACAGAAGATTTACGGGCTTTTGACGGATTATGTGCTCATATCCATTCCCTTGTTTATCTTTATGGCCGCCTTGCTGGAGCGCTCCGGCATTGCCAAAGAGATGTATTCTTCGCTTAACGTCTGGCTGAACCGCACCCGTGGCGGCATCGCGATTGTGACGTCTATCATGGCTGTTATCATGGCGGCCATGTCGGGAATCATCGGTGGCGAGGTTGTTCTTCTCGGACTCATCGCGCTGCCACAGATGTTGCGGCTCGGGTACAATCAGAACCTTGCGATTGGTACGATTTGCGCGTCGGGGTCGCTTGGCACAATGATTCCGCCTTCAATCGTCTTGATTATCTATGGTCTAATCACCGAGACATCGATCAAAGCACTGTTTACCGCGGCGTTTGTGCCGGGGTTCATGTTGGCGTCGTTTTTCATAATTTACATCATCGTCCGCACGCGGTTGCGCCCGGAAGATGCCCCACTGCCTGACCCCGTTCCTGGCGAAGCCGTAGGACGTGAAAAAGGAATGCTGTTTGGCGCGTTCATGTCGGTGTTAGTTGCTGGGTTCTCGACTGTTTTGTTCTTGCGGGCACTATTCTTCACTGTGTCCGGACAGAATGCTGCCGAAAATGGTGTCGAGGATATTTTTTGGGGTACACCAGGCCATGTGCCTTGGTTTGCTGGCTTAACGGTCATCGCGATCCTTTTGTGCCTGTTCGTCTTTGGGCGCGAGCGCACCAAGACCGGTTGGGCTATGGGCAAAGGCCTCGTGCCCCCGATTGTTGTCATTGGCGTTGTGCTTGGGTCCATTTACGGCGGCATTACGGGCATCACCGAAGCCGCAGGAATGGGTGCGTTTGCCGTTCTCGTCATTGCGATTTTCCGGGGCGAAGCTTCGTTCGAGCTTGTTTGGGACAGCTTGATGCGGACTTTGAAGTCCACAGGAACGATCATCTGGGTGACGATTGGTGCGGCTGCTCTGGCCGGTGCATACACTATCGCGGGTGGTCCAACCTACGTCGCCAACTTCATCCTTGGGCAAGACCTGCCGACGATGGCCATCCTGTTGATGATGATGCTGATCCTGTTGTTCATGGGCGCATTCATGGATTGGGTCGGTATCGTTTTGCTGATCATT
>JABDPD010000483.1 GCA_013042895.1 Boseongicola sp.
GCCGACGATCAGGGT
Organism: Boseongicola sp.; assembly: GCA_013042895.1. Classification (GTDB taxonomy): domain Bacteria; phylum Pseudomonadota; class Alphaproteobacteria; order Rhodobacterales; family Rhodobacteraceae; genus Boseongicola. The sequence goes on from JABDPD010000483.1 coordinate 16, forward strand.
CGCGCCTGGGCCACGGTTGGAGTCTCGGCAAACATTGTCGATGCGGCGTTTGAGGCATTGCTAGAGGCAATCACCTGGAAGCTTGTGCGAGATGGTGTGTCGCACGCATGAGTGTGCAAGCCTGCGCCGAAATCGTCCAGCGTGGCGACCCTGATCGTTTTGCCGCCGCGATGGCCGCTCCTGTGGACGCGCGCCGGGTGCTCTTTCCGCTCTACGCATTCAACATTGAGGTCGCTCGCGCACCCTGGGTCACGGAAGAACCGATGATCGCCGAGATGCGCCTGCAATGGTGGCGTGATGCGCTGGAAGAGATCGCCGAAAGGCGTCACGTGCGACGACATGAGGTGACAACGCCTCTCGCGGAAGTGCTGCCAGTCTCATCGGCCGAGATACTGGACCAGCTTATCGCAGCGCGTCGGTGGGATATTTACAAGGAAGCGTTTGAAGACAGTGATCATTTTGCCGAGTATCTAAAAAAGACCGGCGGTTCCCTTATGTGGGCCGCTGCTGATGCACTCGGCGCACACCACACGGCACGAGAAACCGTTGAGGCATTCGGTCAAAGCACCGCACTTTCCCGGTTTCTGAGGGCCGCTCCGGCCTTGGAAAATGCTGGCCGCATTCCGCTTGTTGACGGCACGCTGGAGGGCATTTCGAACGAAGTTAGAAGAGCGCTTGAAGGTCTGCCAAGTAGATCGACGCTGAAAACTATGCTTCCAGAACTTGCATTTGCTGCCGTCCTTGAAGGTTGGCAAACCGATCCCCTCCTAAATCAAATCGCCCAAAACCCGACGCGCGTTGCCGACGGCACTATAGGTCTTTCTGAATTCAGAAGGCGAAGCCGTCTCATCCGCTGGGCTCTATGAGAACACCCTCCTTCTGGAGGAAATATCCACGGTGAAGGCCAAAACGCGAAACGCGGCGATAGCCGCGTTCTCGGCCTATTCGCCGGGCTGAGCGCGTCTATTGGGGCGCATCACCAACCAGATCAATGAACCGCCGGCCAAAACCAAGAACGGCACCATCGCGATATTTACTGCTCGCCAGCCTTCGACGGCGTCCCCGCCGAGACAGTTCATCAACCCGCCGGACGAAAGTGATGCCATTGTTACGCAACCCATGACGATCATATCATTCATGCCTTGCACCCGACCACGCTCAGCCGATCCATGGGCCTCCGAGAGCATTGTGGTGGCCCCAATAAAACCAAAGTTCCAGCCAAGACCGAGCAGGATCAACGCTACGAAAAAGTTTGCAAGATCTGTTCCTGCCAAGGCAACGGCTCCGGCGCCAGTCAGGATTAAAAGACCCAACGCGACGATTTTCTCTGCTCCAAACCGTGCGATCAGATGACCCGTGAAGAAGGACGGGGCGAACATTGCAAGCACGTGACCTGACACAATGTCTGCTGCATTGTCGGTCGTGTAGCCACACCCAACAACGGCTAAAGGCGTCGAGGTCATAACGAGATTCATTAGCGCATAGGCCACCATTGCGCAGATGATCGACACAGCAATGCGCGGATCTGCCAGAAGTTCGCGACGCGAGCGACCAGCAGGAACATCGTCCTCTTCCTTTCGCGGCGCTGGCGCGTCCAGGAACAAGAACAGCAGCGCACCTGCCAGGTTAAGCACAATCACGGCGATATAGGTCCCAAGGAACGGCACCACCATAGTATCCGACGTGACCTTGACGAGTTGCGGACCGATAATGGCCGAGAACAATCCGCCCGCCATGACATAACTAATCGCCTTTGGACGAAATTCATCCGATGCAACATCCGTGGCGGCAAATCGGTAGAAGCCTTGAGCTGACATATAAACGCCTGTCAAAAACGACCCCGTCAGAAAAAGCCAGAAGTTGCCATAAAACAGACCGATGGCCCCGATCGCAGCACCGAGAGCTCCACCGAAGGCACCGACAAAGAACCCGGCAGTTCGACCATACCGTTGCATAAAACTTGAGATTGGCGTTGCTGTAACCATCGAGCCAAGAACGATCATCGAGATCGGCAGAGTTGCAAGGCAGACATTTGGGGCGAGTGTCGTGCCAGCAAGTCCTCCAATGATAAAAATCATCGGCATCTGCGCACCCAAAATAGCCTGCGCCGCAACCAAAACGGCTACATTGCGCTTGGCGCGGGCGTCGTCAGTATTCATCGTCATGAGCTCGGAGTACGACGGCGGAGCGAGTCTCGCAAGACACCAATGCTCACTTCTGATTTCGGCTCGCCGCAGCACTGGTAAGGAAAACGTGGACCATCTAAGATCGCGCGCTATCTCTTGTTACCATTAGGGATAGCGAACCAGCCAATGGACAGTGATTTCGAAACTTCGGAGGCAGATGTTCCGCTTCCATACATCGAAAACGCGGCACGTCAGCGCCGTCGTCGTGTGCTTTTGCTGGCTGGTACTGCGGAGGCGCGTAATCTCGCTGTAGCCCTAAGCCGCGAACCTTACTTGATGATGACCGTTTCACTGGCACGACCTGAACGCATGCCATTTAACTACCGGCGCCCCGTACGGATCGGTGGATGGGGAGGCGAGAAGGCCTATCGCAACTGGCTGATCCGGGAAGGCATAGACATAGTTATCGACGCCACGCATCCCTTTGCCGAGGAGATGAGCAAGCGTACCGCGAAGTTAGCTTCAGAGCTTGGTATCGAAGCTGTTCGTTTTATGCGCCCGCAGTGGATGCCAACCAAAGACGACAACTGGACATTTTTGAATGTTCCAGAAGAGGCCGCCGATCATATGGCCGAGGATGCAACAGTCTTTCTTGCAACCGGGCGACGGGATCTTTTGCGGTTTTCCAATCTCGAGCCGCGCCGCGTTCTTTGTCGCGTACGGGACATGCCCGAAACGCCGATCCCTTTCGCTGACGGAGAGTACCTTGTCACACGTGGAGCCTTATCGATAGACGATGAGATTGATCTTTTCGACCAGCACAAAGTCGATTGGGTCGTCACGCGAAATTCCGGCGGACCCGGTGGATGGCCAAAGCTGGAAGCGGCTCGTGTACTTGGATTGCCGGTAGCTGTATTGCGTCGACCACCACCCGCTGACATGCTCAGGATCTCAACTGTCGCCGAGACGTTGAACTGGGTGAGGAGACGCAAGTGAACGACACTTCTGTGGGGCGCATAATTAAGTCCCGCGATTGCGTCGAGGAAGGAGCGGCATGGCTTGCTTCGCAGGATGCACGCTTTGCTCGTGCCCTCGAGCGCACAGGGCCACTGCCGCTTCGGCTGCGTAAGGACGGGTTCGCTGCAGTTCTTGGGGCTATTGTCAGTCAACAAGTCTCGGTGGCTTCTGCCAATGCAATATGGGGTCGACTGAAAGCTGCGGGCCTTACAGGTCCACGCAAGATCATGTGGGCTTCGGACGATGATCTGCGGGCGTGCGGAATGTCACGCCAAAAGATCCGCTATGCCCGCGAACTGTCGTTGTCCGGCATTCGATTCCCCTCGCTGCGCGAGCGTCCTACCGATGAGGTCATCGAAACGCTGATCGTTGTTCCGGGGATTGGTCGTTGGACTGCGGAAATATATGCGATGTTTTCCCTCGGACGCGCAGATGTGTTCGCACCAGGCGATCTGGCACTTCAAGAAGCCGCGAGAATGCTGTTCGACCTAGACGGGCGACCGTCCGAGAAGGAGCTACGTGTCATGTCAGAAGATTGGTCTCCATGGCGTGGCGTTGCAGCCCGCTTGCTTTGGGCCTACTACCACGTTGAAAAAGAACGTGAAGGCATCAGATGAGCGAAGATCTCGACTTTCAACGACGCGCCTCGACCTCGGGTGAAGACAGCTCCGTCGTTATGTTTCTCCATGGTTATGGAGCGGATGGAAACGACTTGTTGGGTCTTGCCGAGCCGCTTGCGCCGCATATGCCGGACACTGTGTTTGTCGCACCCAATGCGCCGGACCGCTCTATGGCCAATCCTATGGGGTTTCAGTGGTTTCCAATCCCCTGGATTGATGGCTCGACCGAAACAGCCGCAGGAGAAGGCCTTTTGCAGGCTGCGCGCCGCCTTGATGCGTTCATTGATAAAGTCCTTGCGGACGAGGGACTAAGCCCGGATCGCCTGATGCTTTTCGGCTTCAGTCAGGGCACGATGATGAGCCTTCATGTCGCGCCACGGCGCGCGGACCCGGTCGCTGGGATCGTAGGGTTTTCGGGTCGTTTGATGATCCCGGATGCCTTGCCACACGAGGCGCTCACTCGGCCACCGGTTTTGTTGGTTCATGGAGATGCAGAC
>JABDPD010000005.1 GCA_013042895.1 Boseongicola sp.
AACTCCGAAGCCTCCCGAAAACTTATGCTCCTGATATACAAACGGATGAGCAGATTTCAGCGCGATGGTCTTTGTCAGCAAAGCCCCCGAAACACGCTTCGGCAATGTCGCACTCACCAGGTCTTCCCGATGGGCATCGATCGTCCAACGCGCGTTTGCTGGCCACCCATGCAATGGTGCCCCGTCGATTTCCGTTCCAAACGGGGCACAAAAGAAATCACCACCGAGCTTCGCTAAATGAGGTGCCGCATCCTGTGGCATTTCTTCACCCGTCCCGACCCACGGTGCCTTGTGCAAGGGTGCCACGCGCTTTCCTAGGTCAGTAACGAAGAAGCCCGCAATCATTCCAAAATCAGGATCGAAGTTCAGGCTAATTCCATCCGACCTCAACTCAATCATAAGTCAGATCCCTCTACGACTGCAAAGACGCGAAACGCATCACCTCACTCGGACAATTCAACAAACACTCGCCCGTTCTCTATCTTGGTTTCGTAGGTTCCAAGATTGACACAAACGGGCGCGCGCAATGCTTTACCGGTACGATAGTCAAACAAGCCGTTGTGCTTTGGGCACTCAATCTCGTTGTCCATTACCAACCCATCCGCCAGATGAACCTGTTCGTGAGTACATAGTCCGTCCGTGCAAAAAAACGCGCCGTCCATGCTGCGATAAATTGCAAAAGTCGCATCTCCATGATCCCAACGAATGACGTCTTCCTCGTCCACATCATCCGTCGCGCAAGCATCAATCCATGGCATCGTTTGTTCCTTGATATCTGACCAATTTGGCCTTCAGTCTTTCCGTTCGGGCACGGAAAGATGCAGATCTTCCTTATAGGGCTTCGCTGTCGGCGGAAGTTCCTTTCGTATCGCATAAGTGGGATCGTTGCGTTGCTTCATCACGGCTCCCATCATCTCGCGGTAAGCGTCCCAGATTGACGTGTTCGGAGACGGCAAGTCATCCTTCAACTCTTCATGGAGCGCTGGCAGAGAATAATATGGAACCATAGGAAACATATGATGTTCTACGTGGTAGTTCATGTTCCAATAGAGCCAACGGCTGACCGGGTTCATATAGAGGCTACGCGAATTCAACCGGTGATCAATCACGTCCTCTGCGAGCCCGCCATGCTGCAATAGCCCCGTCATCACGAAATGCCAGCATCCATAAACCCGAGGGCCACCGATCAGCAAAACAGGGATCAAAGACGCCCAACCGCTGCCGGAAACGAGCATTGCGATAACCGAGACCAAAACGACCATGTAGATTGCGACATGAATACGGGCCCAAAAATGGGCCCTGTTCCACTCGCTTACCGGAATGTACTCACGCTCGTCGTCTGAGAGTTCGCCAAACGCGTTCCTGAAGAGCACCTTCAAAGACTGCCACGTGTCATAGATACCGACGAAAGCCAGAGCCTTCAGGACAAGATTTATCGGGTGCATCCAGGCAATTTCCGGGTCCCGGCCGACGATAATCGTGTCAGTATGGTGCCGCGCATGGCTCCAGCGCCAATTCACCGGATTCCGCATTATCTGAAAAGAAGCAATATGATAGACGACGTCGTTCATCCATCGCGTCCGGAAAGCCGTTCCATGCCCGCACTCGTGCCAACGACTGTCGCAAGCCGACCCGTAGACCACGCCGTAAGCGAACCAAAACGGGACCGAAAACCAAGTCCCCCAGAAATAAATCCCTCCGGCACCTAGGACGAAATGCAATGCGATCCAAATGAACGTATCGCGGATTGCGGGTCCATCCCGACGCTTCATCAGAGCTTTCAGCGTCTTGCGCGGAACATCACTGTGATACCACTCCGCTGCTGCTAGGCCGACCTCAACAGCGTGACGCGAGCGAGTCCCCGTCAAACTATAATCCCGCTCCAAGCTGCTATGCCCCACTACATCGGCCATTCTTTTTACCTCCAGTTCAGCGAAGTCTTCGCGAAGTCGCGCCTCGCATCAAGAGCATAAATCCTCTCGATTGCTCGCGAATGCCGCGTGATCAACAGATCGGTTTTCCAAATCGCAAAGCTCGCACTATCCTTTTGGCACCTCACTTCTAAAAGGGCCAAGCACATGACACCACTCGACCAAACCGCCCTTATCGTGACCGGAGCAGCGCGTGGGATAGGCAAGGCGATCGCACAGCATGCAGTCAAGAATGGATTGCGCCAAATACTTCTGACAGACATTGACGAAGCCGACTTGTCCGCCGTTGCCCGGAGCATGCCAGACGATCTGAACATCAAAACATACGCAGCCGACCTTACAGAACCCGAGGCGCCAACCGCTATTTGCAACTTCGCCAAATCCTGCTTCGGACGCGTCGACGGACTCGTCAACAGCGCAGGGATCACCGATCGCGCCAGCCTAACAGATGGCACGCCTGATCAATGGGAACGACTTTTCGCGATCAACGCCCGTGCACCGTTTCTGATGATGCAAGAAGTGGTCAAAGACATGCTGGCGCGCAAACAGCCGGGCTCAATTGTGAACATTCAATCCGTAAACGCGCACTGCGGTGGCCCCGAACTTGCGATCTATGCAGCAAGCAAAGGCGCCCTTCAGACCCTCACCAAAAACGCTGCGAACGCGCATCTCGCCGACCGTATACGCGTCAACGGCATCAACCTCGGCTGGACGCTGACTGAAAGCGAACACCAGATGCAGACTAAAACGCTCGGAGAGGGCGAAGACTGGGCCGAGCGCGTAGGCGCATCCCGACCCCTTGGTCGACTATTGATGCCCGACGAAGCCGCAAGACTAGCTCTCTACCTTCTGAGCCCAGACTCCGAACCGTTAACCGGTGCCTCCATCGATCTGGAACAATCTGTCCTCGGAGCGCCGAGCTAAGTCGGCAAAGGCGCTGTGCTATCTCGTACGATAAGTTCAACCGGAACCGGCTCTTCCTGTTCATAGATGCCACTGCGATTCTTCAGGCGATCCAGCAAAACATCCGCGGCGCGACCGCCGAGTCGCTGTCGATCCTGCCTGATCGTCGTCAACGCAGGAACGTAATACTCAGACATCTCAATATCATCAAAGCCCACGACCGAGATATCCTCAGGCACCCGCACGCCGCCAGCCTGCAAGCCCGAAATCAGCCCGAATGCCACCATATCGGCCGAGCAAAATACAGCCGTTGGTCTCTCATCCATCGCGAGAATTTGGGTCGCGGCTTCATGACCCGAACTAAGCGAGAAATCTCCTCGAATGATCCACTCGGACCGCACCGGCAATCCCAACCGCGCGCGTTCCTCAACCATTCCTTCGCGCCGCGCAGTCGTCAGTACATTGCCGTCCGGTCCCGTAATGTGAGCAATTTTTCGGTGACCCAAATGGTGCAGATGCCGCATCGCAAGTCGTGCACCTTCTGCATTATCGCTGGTGATAACCGGGAAACTCTCGCCGTGGACCCATTCGCAAAGAAAGACGATCCGCCCCCCCACACCAAGGTCACGGCATTGCTTGAGCGCTTGGGGTGACAACCGCCCATCCAGTGAGATTGCTCCGTCGATGCGCCCATCGAGAAAATACCCTGCCAAGGCCTCGTCTTCCAATGGATTGCTCTCAGTGTCCGCGATCAGAACCGAGTACTCAGAGTTCGCAAACACCTCGCTTATGCCTGCAAGTATGCCCGAATAGAAAGGCTTACCGAGGTTAGGCACCAGCACCAGAACAGATCCCGCTCGCTGCATTCTGAGATTACGCGCGGCCTGATTGACGCGATAACCGGTGGCCCGAATGGCGGTGTGAACGTTCTCGCGTGTACTCTCCGAGACCAGATCAGGATTAGTCAAAACACGGCTCACCGTGCTCGCCGAAACCTTCGCGGCGCGCGCAACGTCCTGAATGGTTGCTGCCTTCTGGATCATGTCCACTCACACATAAACTCGGATTCCCGCTTGACTCGAATCTATTCTAGTGTCGATCATGCAATCGATTTCATTCTGTGAGAAGTGTCTTTTTACTCAAAATGAAATCGATTGCAGTCGATGTCGATACTCGGGGAAAAATTTGGCGAACTCCTTAAAACACTCGAAGTACGTTGGATTTGCGAAGTGACAGCTGACGTGTCTTTCGACTTTTCGGCCTCGAAGGTCATTGTGATCGGCGCAAGCCGAGCAGGCATTGGAGCCGCGATTGCGCGCGCCTTTCAGGAAGCCGGTGCCGATGTCGCTATCACCGGAGTTGAGCCCACATGCGCGCCCGAAGACGCCGACCGTTTCATCTATACGCAACTCGATGTAACGGACAGCGACGCCGTTGCGACCTTCGCAGCCACCCATCCCCATGTCGACGTTCTGGTCAACTGCGCCGCGATTACTCAGCGGGGACAGGAAATGGCGCCTGACTTCTTTTCTCACGTGCTGGATGTAAACCTCACCGGTAGCTTCCGCTGTGCCAAAGCCCTTCACCCGGCCCTTAGCGCCGCGGAAGGCCGCGTCATCAATATCGCCTCGATGTACGCCCGTTTCGGCTCGCCACAAAACCCCGCTTATGGCGCGTCAAAAGCCGCTGTCGAACAACTCACCAAATCCCTCGCAATCGCTTGGGCCGACGACGGTATCCGCGTAAACGCCATCGCGCCGGGCTTTGTCATCACGGAACAATCAGCGCGCGCCAGACAGGACCCGACCTTTCAAGCGGCCGTTGAACAACGCACCCCAATGCACCGTTGGGGAAACCCCCAGGACATTGCCGGCACCGCCCTGTTTCTAGCCTCCAATGCCTCCGCCTTCATGACCGGAGCCTGCCTGGCAGTTGATGGAGGATACTCTGTTGCTTAACCTGAGGATCACATGACCGACTTTCCAAAAATTGGTGCCGCCGTCATCGGCACGGGATTCATTGGCACTGTCCACACACAAGCGCTTCGTCGACTAGGCGTGGATGTCCGCGGCGTTCTGGGGTCCTCTGCCGCACGTGGAACTGCCCGCGCAGCCGAAATCGGTGTTGCAAAAGCTTACGCGTCGCTCGATGAGCTTCTGGCCGACGACACTGTCGATGTCGTCCATGTCACGTCTCCAAACTATGCTCACTATCCCCAAGTTAAGGCGATCCTCAGCGCCGGAAAAAACGTGATCTGCGAAAAGCCACTTGCGATGACCAGCGCGCAATCCGCCGAGATGGTTGAACTTGCTAAATCATCAGGCAAAGTCTGCGCAGTTTGCTACAACATCCGCTTTTACCCGCTCAACCAACAAGCCCACGGCATGGTGAAAGCCGGAGAGCTTGGTGACGTTCGGTTCGTTACGGGTCACTACCATCAGGATTGGCTCGCCAAGCCCACCGACTGGAATTGGCGCCTTCAATCTGATATCGGCGGTGCGTTGCGCTCTGTCGGTGACATCGGCACTCACTGGGCCGATCTAACAAGCTTCGTGGCCGGGCTGAAAGCCAATTCTGTCATGGCCGAACTCTCTACCTTCCTGCCCGAGCGGCAAAAACCCACCGGTCCTGTTGAAACCTTCTCAAGCGGTGAAGGCAAAACCGAATCCGTTGAAGTGGATACCGATGACGCCGCAATGATCATGATCCGCTACGAGAACGGCGCCCGCGGCGTGATGAGCACTTCGCAAATCAACGTCGGCCGCAAAAATTCGCTTCAATGGGATATCGCGGGTTCGGTCGCCAGTGCTGCATGGGACAGCGAAACTCCCGATCACCTCTTCATCGGCCACCGTGACGGCCCCAACGAAACGCTCATGCGCGACTTCACTTTGATGAACCCCGCAGGTACCGCAGCCGCCACCCTGCCCCCTGGTCACGTCGAAGGCTTTGCCGATAGCTTCTTTAACTTTTTCCGAGCCGTCTATTCTGACGTCGCAGGCAATGGCCGGACTAAAGAAAGCACCTGGGCCAGTTTTGAAGACGGTCACTACGAGATGCAATTCTGCGACGCTGTCCTGAAATCAGCAAAAGAAGGTCGCTGGGTCGATCTGAACGAAATCTAGAGGAATACTATGAAACTTGGCCTTTTAACCGCACCTTTTGAGGACACCGAATTGCTGGAGGTCGCTGCATGGGCTGGCTCCAGCGGCTTCTCGGCCTTTGAAGTCGCCTGCTGGCCCGCGTCTGGCGGTGAAAAGAGACGTTACGCAGGCACAAGCCATATCAACGTCGACGGTCTCAGCGAAACCCAAGGCGCAGATATTATTGCCGGGCTTGGCGAGCACGGCATTGAAATCTCGGGCCTCGGATACTACCCCAACCCGCTCCATGAAGACGCCGGTCATCGCGATGAGGTGATCGGCCACCTCATGAAAGTCATCACCGCTGCGGGGACCATGGGCATCGGCGTAGTGAACACCTTCGTCGGTGGAGACCGCAATCTGAACCTCGATGAAAACTGGTCTCGTGCCACCGAGATATTCGCGCCAATTGTCACCCACGCCAAAGCCTCAGGCGTACGCCTCTGCTTTGAAAACTGCCCGATGATCTTCAGCTACGACGAATGGCCTGGCGGCCACAATATCGCCTACTCGCCCAAGATCTGGAGACGCATCTTCGAGGAATGGGGAGATGACGTTGGCATGAACTTCGATCCATCCCACCTGATCTGGCAATTCATAGACCAAACGCGCTTTATTAAGGAATTCGGCCCCCACATGGCACATGTTCACGCAAAAGACGTTATGGTGGACCGAGATGGCCTTTATGAGAACGGCGTCATGTCAACGGGAATGGGCTGGCAGATTCCGAGACTCTGCGGCCTTGGAGATGTTAATTGGTCCGATTTCTTCTCTGGCCTTTACCTCGCCGGATACGACGGACCAGTCATTATCGAACACGAAGACCGCCTTTTCGAAGGTACAGACGAAAAAATCAAAAGAGGGTTCCTGCTGGCGCGAGACGTGCTCCAGCCGTTCATCAAATAGAAGGGCGCAAAAGCCCCGCAATTTCAACTGAGTAAAGTACTGGGAGAAATATCAAATGAAAAAACTACTCACGGGCGCGGCCACCATTGCAATCGCCGCAACCATGGCTCCGGCCGCCTTTGCTGACGGCCATAAAAGCTACACAATCGGCGTGTCCAATACAGTGCAGGGCAACGGCTGGCGCGAGCAGATGATTTGCGCGATGCGCGCTCAGGCACTTGTCGAAGGTGACGTGACAAACATGATCGTCGCCCACCGCAACACCGACTCAGCCGGTCAGCTTGAAGACCTCAACAACCTCATCGAAGCAGGCGTGGACGCTATTGTCCTCAACCCTTCCAACCCTGACGCGCTAAATTCGGC
>JABDPD010000008.1 GCA_013042895.1 Boseongicola sp.
GGAATGGACCGAGAACGGAAGATGATGTCGCCTCAGGGCTGGAATGCAGCATATCAACCAGCGACGACAAACCCAAAACATCAGAGGCGAGGACGAACTCGTGCCGGTCCTCGGTCTCGATCGCCGCGCAGCCTTCGAGGAAGGCAATACCATGCCGCCATTCATCGTGGGTTAGCTTGGTTTCGCGGGCGAAGTCATGCAGGTGCTGCACCAACGAACTCATTATCTCTCGGGTTCGCGGAGGCATATCGTCAGCCATATAGCTTTTGAACACATCCGTAATGTTGTCTTTGGTCACGTTGCGCATGAGCGTTCCTTACAAAAGAGCGAGGCTAAGGATCGGGAATTCGATCAGGATGAAGAGGACAATCAGCATGACGAACGCAAAGGGCAGCGCGCCCATGAAGACATCCTTTAGTGATATGTTGTCATCGTTAAGCGTCGATTTGATCACAAAACACGATATCCCTAAGGGTGGAGTCAACAATCCGATCTCGGCACCTACAACCGTGATGATACCAAACCAGATCAACGACATGTCCAATGCTTCAACCAATGGCAGGAAGAGCGGCACAACAATCAGAATGATAGATGCTGTATCAAGGATCGTGCCAAGAAAGATCATCAGCAGAACGTAAAGCAGCATGATCGTCCAAAAGGTAGCTGAGCTTCCGGCCAACAGATCCTGCAATTGATTGGGCAGACCGGCAAGGCCCAGCATCCGGCTGTAGATAGAAGCGGCCGTAATAAGAAAAAGGATGGCCGCAGTGATATGGCCTGTTTCAAGCAGCGCTTCCCAGAACCCTTTCAAGGACATCGATCTGCGAGTGACAGCAATGATCAACGCAACCAGTGATCCAGTCGCTCCTGCTTCGACAGCAGTCATCCATCCGGTATAAATGCCACCAAGAACGATGGTAATAATACCGATCGTTGGGAGCGTCTTGGACGCAATTTCGCGCTTGGACATCCATTCGGTGTCTTCAACAACGCGACCACCAACAAAGTTCGGTGTGAAGCGCCCCATGAACCAGATCGCAACTACGTAGGCGAATGCCAACATGATGCCAGGAATGACGCCTGCCAGAAACATGTCGCCCACTGATTGTTCCGCCACAAAGCTATAGATGATCAGCATTGCCGACGGTGGGATGATCATGCCCAAAACCGATGATCCAGCGACAACGCCAACGGCAAAGCGTGGGCTGTAGTCCTGAGCGATCATCTGCGGCACAGATACTTTGGTAAAGACTGACGCGGACGCGATGGATGAACCCGTGACAGCAGCAAACACCGCATTCGCGCCAACGGTGGCCATGCCGATCCCGCCTTTTGTCTTGCGAAAGCGCATCGTCATGACTTCGTAGATGTCTCGTCCGAGCCCAGCCTTCGACACGATTAATCCCATGAAGGTGAACAAGGGTATCGTGGCGAAACTATAGACCATGGCGCTGTCGCCGACGGCGATCTTCAGCAGATTAAGCGACAGAGTAAAGTTGTCGCGCATTAGCCAGATCGAGACGAGAGAGACCATACCCAGAGCGATGGGGATGTAGACGCCCGCGTAGATCAGAAAGACGATCGCTACGACCGATATCAGGCCGATTTCGATGGGAGTCATGTATTGGGTCCGCCCGTTTTGGGGTCTTCGTGCTCAGGCATGCGGACAAGCTGCGGACGATCCTGTGCGGTGATGACTTTGAGTGCGAAGATGAAGCAAGCAAGCGCGCTGCCACTAGCGATGACCAATTTGATCGGCCACCATGGCACCGTGAAGACGCCGGGGATGCCGAAGAAATCCTGTGTCCCCCACATCTTGATGAACTCGGGGAACATGATGTAGGCGATCAGACCCATGAAAATCGCAGAGATTGCATTGATAATCCGCCGCAGGTTCGCAGTGAGGCCCGGCCGTCGGTTGTGAAGAAGGTTAAGAAACCCGTCCGATCGTGTCAGGCGATCTACTCGGACAACATCGGCGAGTTGCAGAAAGACAATGAAGACAACCGCAAGCTGGACGATTTCGTAGGTGCCTTTGAGTGGGGCGTTGAATAGGCCGCGCGCGACGACGTCGACATTGAGGATAACCACCAACATTAGAACAGTGCATGTCCCGGCAACGTTGGCGGCAATAGCAAGGGTATCGGCGACCCGAGAAAGACCACTGATTGCAGACTTGAGCATAATCTCTGGCCTTTCCCGGCTTTTTTCGCTCTATTCTTGGGTCCAGTCGCGGACACCAACGAAGCCTTGGGCTTCGAGCTTGCCAAGGTAGGCTGCGAGCATTTCCGAGCCCGGCTCGCCATTGCCATTCAGATTTGCAGCCCACTCCTGTGCGATGTTCGGCATAGCTGCCGCCCACGCTGCGCGGTCTTCCTGGCTAACGTCGATGATTGTGCCGCCGGCTGCCGTGTAGGCTTCTTCTGCTGCTGCAGCGCGGTCCATTGCGATGCCTGCGAGGTGATCGCGGTAATCGATTGCGACGGTTTGCAGAACCTCTTTGACCTCATCCGGCAGGTTGTTCCAATAATCCTGATTGACCGTGACAGTCTTGGAGTTCACGGCGCCGAGGTCTGCGCGAAGCATATAGGGAGCGACTTCGGAGATTTTGAATGTCGCAGCCGCTTCAGGCCAGAGCATACCAGCGTCGGCAAGTCCAGTTTGCAGCATGTTATAGAAGTCGGTAAGACCGCCGCGCACGCCTGCTGCATCCTGAATGCCTTCGAGGTAACGCAGGTTCATGCCAGCACCAGCGACCTTGAAACCAACGAGATCTTCCACGCCGGACACTTCCTTGGTCGTGAACATCTGGTAGCTGTTCAAAACAACACCAGTTGCCAGATAGACTTGGTTTTGAGCGGCGAATTCGTTT
>JABDPD010000015.1 GCA_013042895.1 Boseongicola sp.
GTGTTATTATCAGGCCATCGACTATGCGATTGAGCATGGATTGCGGGCGGTTGAGGCCGGAGCGCAGGGTGAGCACAAGCTGGCGCGAGGATATTTGCCGGTGGAGTGCCATTCGTTGCACTGGATGGCGGATGAAGGTTTCTCGAACGCGGTGTCCGACTATCTCGAGGCGGAAAAACGAGCGGTTTCGGATGATATCGAGATTTTGACGACCTACGGACCATTCAAGAAGATCACACAGGAGCCGACATGAGCAACAAATTGACGGGAGCCAAGCGCGAAGCGGTTTTGGCGAGGCTGACGGAAAGTGGCTGGGCTTTGGATGACGGTCGCGATGCGATCCGCAAGACGTTCAAGTTCGCCAATTTCGTGGAAGCGTTCGGCTGGATGACCCGTATGGCGATTTTTGCCGAGAAGATGAACCACCATCCTGAGTGGTTTAACGTTTATAACCGCGTTGAGGTGACCTTGACGACACATGATGTGGATGGTTTGAGCGATCTGGATGCGGAATTGGCGCAAAAAATGGATAAGGCAAGCTGATGGAATATCTCGACCGGATCTTGGCTTTTGAGATTGTCGCAGGAACTACGGTCGGAGACATTTTCACAGTTGATTTCTTTGTTGATGTGACCGGACAGGTCGTGCTGGCCGCGGTTCTTCTGACCGTCGGCTTCTTTCTGGCCGGTTTCTTCAGGCGTCGGATTATCCGGCTTGCAGAACGGTCACGTCACTTCGATAAAACGATGGGCAGCTTTCTAGCCAACGTCGTGCGCTACGGCATTCTGGCGCTGACGATTATCTTTGTTTTACAGAACTTCGGTTTTCAGACGGCATCATTGGTTGCACTTCTGGGTGCTGCCGGTTTGGCCATTGGTTTGGCTTTACAGGGGGTTCTCAGTGGTGTGGCATCGGGTGTGATGCTGGTGATTTTTCGACCCATCAAAGTGGGTGATTTCGTTGAGGTTAACGGTGTCATGGGCACGGTGAAGGACATTTCCATCTTCAACACCGAGCTTGCGACGCTGGATAACGTGCAGATCATTATGCCGAATACGTCGGTCTGGTCGAATACGATCACCAATTACTCGGTATATGACAGACGTCGTGCAGAGTGGGTTTTCGGTGTTTCGTATGGTGCTAACCTTGCAGAGGCAGAGCGGATCATTCGCGACACCATTCTCACCGATGCTAGGTCGCTGAGCGACCCGGAACCGTTTATTCAGGTGAATAACCTTGGTGATTTTTCGGTTGATTTCTTGGTACGTGTTTGGGTGCCGGCTGCTGATTATTTTCAGTATCAGGCCGATATGAAGCGCCTGGTCAAAGAGGCGCTGGATGCCGGTGGTGTCGAGATTCCGTTCCCGACACGCACCGTTTTGAACGTCAGCGAATAGGTCTTAGACCATTTCAAGAAGTGTCTCGCCTGCGGTCATTTCGCATGTACTGCGGCTTTCTTCGACCTGAAGCACTTCGACCACTCCGTCGTTTACGATCATGGCGCAGCGCGCGATCCGTTGGATATAGCCTACGGCGGGTGCGTCGAATGTCATACCAATGGATTTGCCAAACGCACTGGACCAATCCGACAGCATTGTGATGCCCGCAGCGGTTGCACCTGTTGTTTCGCCCCAGTGCGACATTACGAAGACATCGTTCACGGCAACACAGATGACTTCGTCGATGCCCTTTTCGAGAAAGGCGTCATGCGTACGGATGAAGCTGGGCAAGTGCGCCATGGTGCAGGTCGAGGTATATGCACCGGGCAGGCCGAAGATCACGACGCGCTTGCCAGCGATATGCTTAGCGATGTCGATTTCTTCGGGGCCGTTGTCACCCATGTGAAGAAGAGTTGATGGCTGAATTCGATCGCCGACGGTGATAGGCATTGCAGGAGTGCTCCGGGTGGTTAGTAAGGTTATATGGGGACTTAACGTCTCGGCGGGATTTGACCAGAGGGCAATGCAAATGAACGGAATCGTTGTTGTTGGTGGAGGGCAGGCAGGCGCGTCTTTGGTTGCGAAATTACGCGCGCTTGGGGCGGAGATGCCGATCACGATGATCTGTGGCGAGAGCGTACCACCCTATCAGCGGCCACCTTTGTCTAAGGCGTATCTGCTGGGCGATATGGCGGAGGAGCGGCTCTATTTGCGGCCCGAGGTCTGGTACTCTGATAACAACATTGATTTGCGACTTGGCTGCCCTGTGACCGAGATCGACACCGAACGTAAGGCCGTCGATGTGGGTGGTGAATGGATTGAATATGACCAGCTTGTTCTGACTACTGGATCTGTTCCAAACCATCTGCCAGTGGCTATTGGTGGTGATCTGGAAGGCGTCTTTACGGTTCGTGGTCTCGCCGACGTGGATCGGATGGAGCCTCGTTTTCAGCATGGCGCACGGGCATTGGTGGTTGGGGGAGGCTACATTGGTCTAGAGGCGGCGGCGGTTGCCACGAAGCTGGGCGTGCATGTGACACTGATCGAGATGTCGCCGCGCATTCTGGGGCGGGTCGCGTCGGCCGAGACGGCGGATGTGATCCGGGCGGAGCATGTCTCGCACGGTGTGGACATTCGCGAGGGTGTCGGACTGGAGAAGCTTGTGGGCGAGGGCGGGCATGTGACGGGCGCGCTTTTAGCGGATGGCACGATGCTACACGTTGATTTTGTGATACTGGGCATGGGCATTCGTCCTGACACGCGACTTGCTGAAACGGCGGGAATCGTCTGTGACAACGGCATTGCGGTGGACGCATTTGGGCAAACGTCGGAGCCGGGGATTTGGGCGGCGGGGGATTGCGCGAGCATTCCCTTTAAAACCGGGCGGCTACGGTTGGAGTCGGTGCAAAATGCGATTGATCAGGCCGAATTGGTGGCCGCAAATATCATG
>JABDPD010000016.1 GCA_013042895.1 Boseongicola sp.
ATGTTATACTTTTGGCAAATCTCTTGAACCCGCTCCCAATAGCCTTCCGGAGGGGTAATGACACCGCCGCCAGCCGTGACTGGCTCAAGGCAGAGTGCGCCAACCGTGTCGGGGCCTTCCTGCAAGATAACTTCTTCAATCGCATTCGCAGCATGCACACCATAGTCGGTGACGTCGCCGTATTGGCCACGATACTCAAGACAATGCGGGACTTTCACAAACCCCGGAGCGAAGGGGCCATATTGCGCATTGCGCTCGTTCTGACCACCCGCCGACATCGTCGCCAAAGTCGAGCCGTGATAATCACGGTCGCGATAAAGAATTTTGTACTTTTTGCCGTCGTAAAGCTTGTGCGAGATTTGGCGCACCAGCTTAAACACCTTTTCGTTCGCCTCGGATCCGGAGTTCACATAGTAAACTCGGCTCATACCCGGCATTTTGGAAATCAGCTTCTCAGCAAACATAGATCCAGGAATGGAGCCAGCCGACTGAGCGAAATAGTTCATCTTCACCAACTGATCACGCACAGCGTTTGCTATGCGCTCGCGGCCGTAGCCTACGTTCACGGTCCAGACACCGCCGGATACGGCGTCGAGATGCTCTTTGCCGTGCTGATCCCAGACTCGCATCCCCTTGCCTTCGACAATGATGCGCGGATCCGTGGTTTCCAGCGACTTGTGCTGCATCAAGTGATGCCAAAGATGGGCGCGATCAGCCTCTACCACCTGTGTGAGGTCGTTCTTTGTAATTTGTGTATTCACAGCATTTCCCTCGCATTTTAGTCGCATCTGACTGCGGCTTGACGATTTGTTTTGCTTCAATCCCAAATCACAGGTTAGGGCCAGTCTTCGTAGAGGTATAGAGCCAGACATACCCTATTTTCCCGCCAAACAGTGAATCGGCTGGCCTTAAGAATAATACAGTAACTGGACCTATGGGCTTCTTTTTTTATCCCTCTATAGTATCACGCGTGAATATAAGCGGGTCCACAAGCAAATCCCCGCAAACCACAGGGATGAATAGTATGAAAACGAAAATCACTCTGGGCTGCACAGCAGCCGCAGTAGCACTGATGGCCTCGGTCACAGCAGCAAAAGCTGCCGATGAGATCACAGTCGCTTACTTTCTCGAATGGCCAATGCCATTCCAGCACGCCAAAGTAACTGGCGCTTACGAAGAAGCTATGGGCGTCAAGATCAACTGGGTTAGCTTCGACACCGGTACAGCGATGTCGGCAGCTATGGCCTCCGGCGATGTTCAGATCTCGGTCAGCCAAGGCGTTCCACCATTCGTGGTTGCAACATCTGCTGGTCAGGACATCCAGATCGTTGATGTTGCAGTTTCCTACTCGGAAAACGACAACTGCGTTGTACGCACTGATCTTGAGATCGACAAAAACAGCGCTGGTGAACTTGCCGGCAAGAAAGTTGCTGTTCCACTCGGCACAGCTGCTCACTACGGCTTCCTCAGCCAGATGGCTCACTTCGGTGTCGACCTTGCGTCGCTCGAAGTTGTGGACATGGCCCCAGCGGAAGGCGCTGCGGCGCTTGCTCAGGGTTCCATCGACATGGCATCCGGATGGGGCGGTGCTCTTCGCCGCATGAAGGAAAGCGGAAACATTCTGCTGACCGGTGCTGAGAAAGAAGCCCTTGGCATTCTGGTGTTTGACGCAACGACTGCACCTGCAAACTTTATCGCTGAAGAAGGCGAACTTCTTGCCAAATTCCTCGCTGTTACGGCTGAAGCCAATGCGACTTGGAATGCTGGCGGTGCCGACGCTGAAGCAATGATTCCAGTCATCGCAAAAGACGCAGGTATGGACGAGGAAGCGACAGCTCAGACGCTTGCGACGTTCTCGTTCCCATCCATCGATTCTCAGCTGAGCGAAGCTTGGTTGGGCGGAACAGCTCAAGGCTTCATGAAGGGCGTTGCTGACGTCTTTGTGAACGCCGGTTCAATTGACGGTGCGCTCGATTCGTACGCACCTGCGGTTAACACAGGACCATTGGCTGCAGCGCAGGCGATGTAATCGCCTATATTTTTGGGCCCGGCGCAAGTTTAACTCGCGCCGGGCCTTTTTCTTATGCACAGTTAACCTGTGTCGCCGGACAGGCCCAATGACGTGCCCGGCCAATTGACAACAAAAACAATAAGGGGAGCCCGATTATGTCCAGTCTCGTACTCGACAATATTTCGATGCGCTTTGACTTGCCCAACGGCAGTCACGTGCAAGCGCTGCAAGATGTCTCGCTCGATATCAAGAGCGGCGAATTGATGAGTGTCCTTGGCCCGTCTGGCTGTGGCAAAACAACGTTGCTGAACATCGTTGCCGGCTTTTTGGCTCCTACTTCTGGAACCGTTCAATTGAACGACCACGTTGTAACAGGACCTGCGCAAGAGCGTGGAATGGTTTTCCAAAAAGGCGCTCTGTTTGAGTGGATGGATGTTCGCGAAAATGTGGCCTTCGGCCCTATGATGAACAATGTCCCAAAATCTGAGTATGCCGGAAAGGTGGATCACCTTCTGGAAGTGGTCGGTCTTGCTGACTTTAAAGACAAAGCCATCTACGAACTTTCTGGCGGCATGCAGCAACGTGTGGCCCTCGCCCGCTGTCTTGCAAACGAGCCAGATGTCATCCTGATGGACGAACCCCTCGGAGCGTTGGACGCTTTGACGCGCGAGAAGATGCAATCTCTCGTCCTCGACCTTTGGAAAGAGACGGGCAAAACGATCATTCTGATCACGCACTCGGTTGAAGAAGCGCTTCTGCTAGGTGAACGCCTACTCGTGATGGCCCCGCGCCCGGGTCGTATTCACAAAGAGTACCGCCTGCCTTTCGCCGAAATGGGTGTTGGAGCAGATCTTCGCGAAGTGAAACACCACGCGGAATACAATGAAACGCGTGAGGAAATCCTCAACATGATCTGGGACATGGAAGAAGAGATCATGGGCCGCTCGGAGGACGCAGCATGATCATCCTCCTTATCTATATCGCGATTTTCGTCGGGGCTTTCTTCGCTGTTAAGTTCATCACCTCTCGAATGGACGCCGTGCGCGACTTCACGTCTCTGAAAACCGTGACATTCGGCGACGAAAGCGCCGTCACACCGGATCGCACAGCATCGATCATATCGGTTATTGCAATCTTCCTGATCTGGGGCGCTTTCACGGGATCTAAACTCACCCCAATCCACGCGCCCGGCCCTTTTGTTGGTGACACGACGTTCACTTACACAGTGCAGACCGAAGACGGCCAAACGGACGACGCCACCGTTACTTTCAGCGTTTTCAAGGTAGGTGAAGAAGTTGATGCGGCGGAAGTAGACGCCGGAGACGGCTTCGCGAAGAACGACAGTGACACTGTTGCCGCATGGCGTTCAAAGCTGATCCGCGTTGATTCCAACGATGAGATTGGTCGAGACGAAGGCGCAAGCATTGTCGCTGTCGACGGCCAACCAATTGAACCTGGTGGCGAAGTATCAGTCGCCAGCGGCGCTGTTTCGATGACGCCAAAAGGCACACTGAACTATAAGCCCGCGCAGGGCTGGCAAATGGAGCCAATCTGGCTTCCGTCGCCTGAGGCCGTCTGGGGTCGGATCGTGGGCATCGCCAGCGAAGGATACCAGAACTCTACCCTTTGGGAGCATTTGGGTTTCTCCCTTTTCCGGGTCGTCGTTGGCTTCTTCTTCGGCGCACTCGTCGGCATCCCTCTAGGATACGCCATGGGCCTGTCGGGTTGGTTCCGCGGTTGGTTTGACCCCATTGTCGAATTCATGCGCCCCGTTCCTCCTCTCGCCCTGATCCCACTTGTGATCATCTGGGCCGGTATCGGCGAGGTCGGTAAAATCATCCTTCTGTTCCTCGCGGCCCTTTGGATCATGACAATTGCGGCTCGGGCTGGCGTTTCAGGTGTGAACATCACAAAAGTCCACGCGGCATACTCCCTTGGTGCATCCAAGTGGCAAATCATGCGCTACGTGATTATGCCAAACTCGCTCCCTGAGATTTTCACAGGCGCGCGCGTGGCTATGGGCGTGTGTTGGGGCACAGTTGTTGCGGCAGAACTCGTTGCAGCTGAGAAAGGCGCGGGCATGATGATCATGGTCGCCTCGAAGTTCCAGCTCACGGACATCGTGATCATGGGTATCATTCTGATCGGCATCATCGGCTATGGCATTGATATTCTGATGCGGAAGGCGGAAGACTATCTCGTGCCTTGGAAAGGCAAGTCCTAAATCTGGACCTAGTATCTGGGCCGATTCTCGTGCAAGATCGGTCCAGATATGGCTATACATCTCGACTCCTTTTTCCTGGAAGCAGACCCCGATGGCACCTTGCAGCATCGGATCAAACGCGCTGTTGTGGAGGGGATTCTGTCGGGACGGTACCGCCCGGGCGAGCGTATGCCCTCGAGTCGTTTGCTGGCCAAACACCTGAGCATCAGCCGCATCACGGTTACAATTGCCTACACCGATCTTGTCGCAGACGACTACTTGGTCGCACGGGGGCGCTCTGGATATTTCGTCTCCGAGACTGCCCCAAGTTCTCCAAACTTCGAGTTGCCGTCAGATAGGCCGGAAAGCACTTTCGACTGGTCCCGAATTCTCAATCATCGCCCTCCGAAGACTCGCACCATTTCAAGACCGGATGACTGGCAAGCCTATCCCTACCCTTTCATATATGGGCAATCTGACCAGTCGCTCTTTGATCATCAAAACTGGCGCTTATGCGCGCTACAGGCGCTTGGTCAGAAGGACTTTGCAGCACTCACTCTGGATCAATACGAGCGCGACGACCCCAAGCTCATCGAGTATATCCAACGCCATAAAGCAACCCGACGAGGCATTCGCGCGAAACCGGAGAATATTCTTGTCACGATGGGAGCACAAAACGCACTTTGGCTGTCCGCACAACTCTTGCTAACCCAAAGACGCAAGGCTGTGGTTGAAAACCCTTGCTACCGAGGGTTTCGCGAAGTGCTTGGGGAAACGCGCTGTCATATCGAAGAAGTCGATGTCGACGATCAAGGACTTCCACCCGACGCCCTTCCCGATCAACTGGATGTCGTTTTTACAACACCAAGCCATCACAGTCCGACGAACGCCACGATGCCCATGGAGCGACGCAAAGAACTTCTGCGGCTTGCCTCGGAAAAGGGCTTTGTCATTGTCGAAGATGACTACGAATTCGAATTGGCTTTCAAGCACTCGCCGTCACCGACTCTAAAGTCACTCGATGAAGCGGGATGCGTTGTCTACATCGGGTCTTTCTCGAAATCGCTTTTTCCCGGACTGCGACTTGGCTACATGATCGCACCGTCTGCGTTCATCGAACAAGCGCGCATCTTGCGCTCAACCATGATGCGACACCCACCATGGCACATACAGCGAAATGCCGCGAATTTCCTTTCGCTCGGGCACTATAGTGCGCAAGTCAACAGAATGCGCAAAGCCTACCAACGCCGTCGAGTTGTTATGGAGACTGCAATTGAGGATTGCGGTTTAACCTACGC
>JABDPD010000019.1 GCA_013042895.1 Boseongicola sp.
GGAATCACCAATCCGACACCGGCAGCTGCACTTGGGGCAGGCGGTGCGATCATGCTCGCGGCTTATCGGAAGCTTCGCGATGAAGAACGGTCCGGCAAGATCATCATCATGTCGACCTTTGCTCTGATTGTGATGATCCTCGTGGGGATTAATTTCGACCTCAGGATCGGACAGCCTGAAGTTGGGTTTGAGAACTGGGTTGCCTTTATTGTCGCTAAGGGCGCGTATCTCTATGCGTTGTTTGGATTGCTCTTCGGATGCTGGACGTTGTTCCGCTCCGGTGTTCTGAGTCCAGTCGTGCGTGAAACCGCGAAAGTCACTTCGATGGTTTTCACCATCCTTATCGGTTCGCAGCTATTGAACCTTGTCGTGATTTCTTTCGGTGGTGAGCACTATATCCAGCAATTCCTCAGAAGCTTCGACAACGAGTTCCGCGTCTTCTTGATGGTGATGTTGGTGTTGTTCGTGTTGGGCTTCGTTCTCGACTTTCTCGAAATCATCTACATCGTGGTGCCTATCGTTGGGCCAGTCATCTATGGCGGCACGTTTGACCCCAAATGGGTTACGATCATGATCGCTGTGAACCTTCAGACGTCGTTCCTCACACCGCCTTTTGGATTTGCGCTCTTCTATCTGCGCGGGGTCGCGCCGCCAGAGGTGACCACACAGCACATCTATCGCGGTATCATTCCGTTCGTGCTGATCCAGGTCCTTGGTCTTGCGATCCTTTGGTTCTTCCCAAGCGTTGTGACCATCGTGCCGGATTTGATCCCGAACTGACAAAAAAGAAAGCCGCGGCTCATTTTGGCGCGGTTTTCATTTGTCGGAATACCTAATTGCGTTTCAGCCGCGTGTCGGGCGGGAATCCGGTAGATTGATCCGTGCGACCTGCTCGGCAATCGGATCGGTCGAAAGAGGATGAGTCTCGGAAGAGTACTGGTTTGGGTCGCCAATGTCGCGCCATTCGCCCCTATGGTAAATCTCAAGCGACGAGAACTTTGCCTTATAACCCATTTTTGATGAACCCGGCACCCAATACCCGAGATAGACGTAAGGCAATCCCGCGTCGCGAGCGATCTCGATGTGGTCCATGATAACATATGTGCCAAGGCTCGAGCCCGCATATTTGGGGTCGTAAAAGCTATAGACCATTGACAGGCCGTCATCGAGAACGTCGGTCAGACAAACGGCTGCAAGTTCCTTTTCGCCGTCCTCGTCCCGCCCCGCGTATTCAATCACACGGCTGCGGATAGGTGTCTCTTCGATCATTGCGGCAAACTCGAAGATGTCCATATCGGCCATGCCGCCTTCGGCGTGACGGCTATCGAGATACGCGCGAAAGAGCGCGTATTGCTCTTCGGTAGCCCAAGGGGAGGTCGCCTCGCGACTCAACTCAGCGTTGCGGCGCATGGTTTTTCGCTGGCTGCGTGATGGTACGAAATCTGCAACGCGGATGCGGGCCGAAAGACAGGCTGAGCATTCGGCGCAGGAAGGGCGATAAAGCACATTCTGAGAACGTCTAAATCCCTGTTTCGAAAGCGTATCGTTTAGCTTCTCGGCGTACTCGCCCTGAAGAGCCGTAAATAACTTCCGTTCCATCCGTCCCTCAAGATAGGGGCACGGCTGGGGAGCGGTCACATAAAACTGCGGCGCAATCGGAAGGGTATGGCGCATTCGTTTGCCTAAAGTCGTTGCGTGCAGAGCCTAGCAACTGCACGCCTATACGCCAATACCCAATTGAAAGGACGTCAACGACTACGCGTGTTCAGCAAAACGGTGCCCAGAACCATGTCAGTGAGACCCTGTTTGCGCTCGCTCATCAGCATTAGAACGATAGAGACAAGCTGCGCAGGGAAGATCGCAACCGAGGCGTAGTATCCTGCGGTGTGAAGGAATGCGGTGCCACCGTCGAGGTCCTCGCCATCACTTCCGCGAAACTCTACCGACATAACTCGCATACCAATCGTTGCAGAGTGCCGCGACAAACCAATCCAGCGATAAAAGAACCCGACTGCTGCATAAAGAAACGGTAGGAAGAAGAGAGCAGTGAAGAGTGAAAATACTGTCAGAACGGCAGTCACAGCTGTAATCAAAAGAACGTCTATGAACCACGCTGTAAGGCGTTTGGTGTTAACGTCTTCATAAAAGTCTGGCTGTGTCTCGGGATGAGGGAGGGTCATTTCTAGCGGTCCTGAAAGGGTCTTTGGTGAAGAGTGGTGGCCCGCTGAGTTCGCGGGCCACTTGGTTGATTTAGGCGTCGACTGTGTCGGCGTTGGTGTCATCTTTGCGCTTGTCGCGTTCGGCCATGAACTGGTCAAATTCAGCCTTGTCTTTCGCATCGCGCAGACGGCCCAGGAACTGTTCGAAGTGATCCTGTTCTTCCTGCAAGCGACGCAGTGTTTCCGACTTGTAACTGTCGAAAGCGGTGTTGCCGCTGGATTTGAAGGCGACATGGGCGTGGCGGGTGCGACGTGCGCAGTTTCCGTTAAACAAGCGTTTGCTCCAGATCATATAGGCAAGAAGCGCGAGGCCGATCGGCCAGATAAAGATGAACCCGAGTACCATCGCAGCGATCCAAGCGCCTTTTCCGCGATCATCGAGCCATTGCTCGCTGCGGGAAAGCCATGAACCACGGTGGGCTGGGGCTGCGTTTAAAGTGGCGGTGGTCATCTGATGTGCTCCAATGCAAGTGTTTCGGTTAATGTGAATGCCTTTCACATCTCACATATCGGTGAGCTGGGCGGTTCGTTCAAGAGATGATGTGAATGTTTTTTACATTAAGTTTGAAAATCAAACAAAATCAGATAGTTGAGATGCGGAAATTTCGAGTAGTTTTTGCGAAATGATAGGAAAAATATGGTGCGGAGTACCGGCCGCGGCATAAATCACATCGAATCTGAGTAGCGTTTCGTCAAAGTAAGCGGCCGGAGCAGTCAGCTGGCCAATGGGTGAAACGCCGCCAATCGCGAAGCCAGTCTCTGCGCGTACGGCAGCCGCGTCGGCCCGACCAAGAGGCTCGCCTGTTAGTTTTGACGCTTTTGCCGGATCGACCTGTTGACCGCCCGCCGTGATGAACAGATAAATCTTCCCGCTCTCTGCGCCCTGAAAGATGATCGATTTGGCGATCTGGTCGAGCTCACAATTCACCTCGCGCGCGGCATCTGCAGCGGTTCGGGTTTCATTGGCCATTTTCAGGATGTTGACGTTCAATCCCGCAGCTTCTAGTGCGGCGGTGACGCGTTTCATGCTTTTGCTCATGATTTGATGCCTCGCGGTCTTTGCCGACTTTGTTAACTTCGCTGACCACCATTGTAGTCTTCAAAAAGGATTGTGACATATCCGTTCTTGTTGAGGGCTCATGGTCTTGACC
>JABDPD010000020.1 GCA_013042895.1 Boseongicola sp.
GTGTTACGCAAGAACGACGCTTGGAGGACTTGCCTCTCCGAGAAATGCGAGTCGACGTCGTCATTGACTGCACCGGTGTCTTCAAAAACGAAATCGCGCTTGCGCCCTACTTCAACGCTGGCGTGAAGAAAGTTATCGTTTCGGCGCCGGTCAAAGATGGAAGCGCTCTCAACCTCGTATACGGCGTTAACGACGACGTCTACGATCCGAAAATCCATAACCTGATAACCGCCGCATCTTGCACCACAAACTGTCTCGCACCCGTCGTCAAAGTGATCCACGAAGAGCTAGGTATTCGACACGGCTCAATCACGACAATCCACGACGTAACGAACACACAAACAATCGTCGACAAACCACACAAAGACCCGCGCCGCGCGCGTTCAGCATTAAACTCGTTGATCCCAACAACGACCGGTTCTGCAACGGCAATCACGTTGATCTACCCGGAACTGAAAGGCCGCCTTAATGGTATGGCTGTCCGTGTTCCCCTTCTGAACGCCTCTCTCACCGATTGTGTATTTGAGGTTGAGCGCGAAACCACGGTCGAAGAGGTCAATGGCTTCTTCAAGCATTGGGCAGACGGCTCGCTAAAAGGCATCCTTGGCTACGAAACTCGCCCACTTGTATCCGCTGATTATGTTAACGATCCTCGCTCTGGTATTGTCGACGCTCAATCGACGATGGTCGTAAACGGCACACAGGTCAAAGTCTACGTGTGGTACGATAACGAATGGGGCTATGCCTGCCGCCTCGCCGACATTGTCCGCATGGTGACGGAGCAGATGTGACTAGTGGCACCGACACTGGACTAAAGGCCTATATCGCCGTTACCGGCGCTTATTGGGCCTTCATGCTCACGGATGGCGCGCTGCGAATGCTGGTGCTCTTGCACTTTCACACGCTTGGATTCTCACCAATCCAGTTGGCCTATCTTTTTGTTCTTTACGAAATCATGGGTATCGTGACGAACCTCTCTGCCGGTTGGCTCGCCGCACGATTTGGTCTTAAATCAACGCTTTACGCGGGACTAGGGCTTCAGATCATTGCACTGATTGCCCTAACTCAACTTTCTGCAAACTGGAGCATCGCGGCATCCGTGGCCTTTGTAATGTTCGTTCAAGGGCTCTCAGGGATCGCAAAAGACTTGGCGAAGATGTCCTCAAAAAGTGCCGTAAAACTTCTAGCGCCAAGCGAAGACGGTGCTCTTTTCAAGTGGGTTGCGATCCTGACTGGCTCGAAAAATGCCGTAAAAGGCTTCGGCTTTCTTCTCGGCGCCGCTCTCCTCGCAGTATTTGGTTTTGAGACGTCGCTCTGGAGCATGGCGATTGTTCTTGCAGCAACGCTTGCCGCAGCCTTCGCCTTAATGCCACCGGGACTTCCAGGCGGTATAAAGGGCGTCAAATTCAGCGCTGTATTCTCTAAAAACCCTCAAATAAACCGGCTTTCTCTCGCCAGAATGTTCCTTTTTGGAGCGCGGGATACCTGGTTTGTGGTCGGCATCCCCATCTTCTTTTACTCAGTTCTCTCCGATGGAACAGAGGCAGCTAATCGTGAAGCGTTCTTCCTAATTGGAAGCTTTATGGCGATTTGGATCATCGGCTACGGAGCGATCCAGGCGTCGGCACCGAAACTTCTCAAAAAAAGCACTCAAACCGTTGACGACACAATAAAAGCTGCCGCTCTCTGGATTGCCATTCTCGCAACCATTCCGGCTGCACTAGCGCTTGCGTCGTGGCTTCAAGTCCCTTGTCTCATAGCGATTGTGATTGTTGGCCTACTCGCCTTTGGACTTGTCTTTGCGCTGAATTCCGCGGTCCACTCCTACCTTATTCTCGCCTTTACAAACGCCGAACGCGTCACGATGGACATCGGATTTTACTATATGGCAAACGCGGCAGGACGGCTTATCGGAACGCTTCTGTCCGGGGCAAGTTTTCAGCTTGGGGGTCTACCTGCGTGTCTCGGGACCGCCGCAGTTCTTGCGATTGCGGGCTGGCTTACCACCAGAACGCTCATTTCAGAGCCTAAAACAACCGCCTAAAGTCCGTTAGCCATTCGTTAGCAATTCTTAGCCTAGGCTAGTTGCATTACCAGCTTGGGAGACGTCATGAACGCAATCACTTCTGCACCTTTCACCACAAACCAAACAGCTCGCCTGATTGCGTTCTTTCCGAACGCAGACGCTCAAGTCGTTTCAGTTTTGGCAACGCACGGGCAAGCCCTGCCCCGCTACCTCACCCAAACTTACGAACTTACACTCGCTGAGACGATCGAAGCCATAGACGCTTTCTTTCTCGAGGGAGTAACTAGAAACGCTAATCCAAAAGTCGCCTAACAGTCGCCTCGGAAAAATCCTTCAGCCCTTGGGCGAAACTAACCAGCTCCGGATTTTCGAACAGGGAGTCTGCATCAAAACCGCTTGCACCTCCCGCGCCGGACTGCGACAGACTTCTCGCTATGATCAAGCTTGATATCCTCTCCGATCCGATTTGTCCTTGGTGCTACATTGGAAAAGCGCACCTAGACCGCGCGCTATCCGCACGCCCTGACCATCGTTTTGAGATTGAATGGCATCCGTTCCAATTGAACCCTGATATGCCAGCGGAAGGCATGGACCGGCGAGAGTATCTCGAGACCAAATTCGGCGGGCGAGAACAGGCCGTTAAGGTCTACGCCCAGATTGAAAAGGCCGCCATTGCAGCTGGTCTCAATATCGACTTTGGCGGCATAGCTCGCACTCCCAATACAATCGACGCCCATCGTCTAATCCATTGGGCAGGGCTTGAAGGACGTCAAGCGGCTGTCGTGACACGTCTTTTCAAAGCCTACTTCGAGGACGGAAAAGATATCGGCGACCACGAAACGCTCATCGACATCGCTAAAGGCGTTGAAATGGACGTTGAAGTCGCCAAGCGGCTATTGTCGTCAGACGCAGACCTCCAAGACATTCGCGCGAGGGATGCGCATGCTCGCGAACGCGGTGTCACAGGTGTCCCGACTTTCGTGATAGCGAACCAGCACGTGGTTCCCGGAGCTCAACAACCCGAGCTTTGGGTGCAAGTGATTGATGAACTTGCCGAGCAATTGAACGCGACCGACTAACAAATGGTCGAACCGCCAAAAACATCGATCTCTCGAAGCGAGCTGGTCGCTATTCTGGCGATGCTCACGGCGACGGTTGCGTTTTCAATCGACGCCATGCTGCCCGTGCTGCCCGACATTTCAGCCTCACTTGCCCCGGACGCCCCCAATCAAGCGCAACTGGTGATTGCCACTTTCGTCGTTGGTATGGGGTTGGGTACTCTTTTCGCAGGCCCACTCAGCGACACCTATGGTCGCCACAAAATTGCGATCTGTGGGGCTGCGCTGTACATCGCCGGCGCTCTTTTGGGCGCGATTGCTCCAAACCTCGAAACCATGCTCATAGCACGAGCTCTCCAAGGCGTGGGCGCGGCGGGCCCCCGTGTGGTCGCAGTGGCCATTACCCGCGATTTGTTTTCGGGCCGCCAAATGGCTCGAATCGTCAGCTTTGTGATGATCGTATTCACTCTTGTCCCGGTGATTGCTCCATCCCTGGGTGCCGCGATCGCCTGGGCGTTTGGATGGCGTACAATTTTCTATTCGTTTGCTCTGTTTTCTGTGCTCTCCGTCGGCTGGCTCATCCTGCGCCAACCTGAAACGCTTCACCCGGACAATCACCGCCCATTCCGTGCCAAGGAGCTTTGGCAAGGCATCAGGGAAGTCTTCTCAAACAAACAGGTCACCTACGCCATATTTGCCCAAACCCTGATCTACAGCATGCTCTTCGTCGCACTTATGTCGTCGCAGCAGATCTTTGATCAAGGATTTGGACTTGGTACGAGCTACCCTCTTTGGTTCGGTCTATGCGCCGCCATTTCGGCGACTGCCAGCTTGTTGAACGCAACAATCGTTGTCCGCATCGGCATGCAGAAAGTCGTGGCATGGTCACTCGCCATACAAATCGCTATCTCTCTCGCCTTTGTCGTGACCCTGACGCTTCTCAATCTGCCTTATCACATTGCATTCACAGCCTTTTTCATCTGGTTGGTATCCGTGTTCTATATGGCTGGCCTTGGCATCGGTAACTTGAACGCTGTTGCTATGGAGCCCATGGGGCATATGGCTGGTCTTGCCGCTTCGATAATCTCAGCAACGGCGACCGTCGCTTCGGTTCTTGTTGCAGCACCAATTAGCCTATCCTTCGACGGTACCCCTCTACCAATCGCTCTTGGAGTATTGGGCGCCGGAATTTTGTCTTTGACCTTCGTCAGTCGGATCAACAATGCCGATATCGCCGACGAAGCATCTAAACCTTAGAAGGTTTGCCCTCACGCACTTTGGCCGCAAGATCGCGCGCAATCGCAAAGGCACCTTTGATCTTGTCGCTAGACTTAGCCCAGTCACGCCGCACAACGATCTTATTGTCCTTTACCTTGGCTAAACCGCGCTGGTCCTTGATGAAATCAACAAGCCCCGCCGGGTTTGCAAACTTGTCCCGATAAAACTGGATCGTAGCGCCTTTAGGACCGGTATCCAATCGCGCAATTCCGGCTTTCTTGCACTCGGCCTTGATCCGAACAACCAAAAGCAACGTATTGACTTCTTTCGGCAATTTCCCAAACCGGTCAATTAGCTCCGCTGCAAAGCCTTCCAGCTCCACTTTTGAATGAAGCCCCGACAGTCGGCGATAAAGACCAAGACGCACATCCAGATCGGGGACATAGTCTTCGGGTATCAGGACAGGCACGCCTAGATTAATCTGCGGAGCCCATTGATCGTCTGCGGCGCTCAACCCTTCCAATTCACCCGCTTTGATCTTGGCAATCGCTTCTTCAAGCATGGATTGATAAAGCTCATAACCAACCTCACGGACGTGCCCAGATTGCTCCTCGCCCAGTAGGTTCCCTGCCCCGCGGATATCAAGATCCTGACTTGCCAGCGTGAAACCCGCGCCGAGACTGTCCAACGATCCAAGAACTCTCAGCCGCTTTTCCGCCTGAACTGTCAAACGCTGGCGGGGTTTCGTCGTCAAATAGGCATATGCCCTCGTCTTAGAGCGTCCAACTCGGCCCCGAATTTGATAGAGTTGTGCAAGGCCGAACATATCGGCACGGTGAACAACCATCGTGTTGGCGGTCGGAATATCCAATCCGGATTCTACAATCGTCGTCGCCAGCAAAACATCGTATTTGCCGTCGTAAAAGGCATTCATGCGATCATCCAGTTCGCCTGCAGCCATCTGACCATGCGCAACCACATAAGACACCTCAGGCACCTGCGACTTCAGCCAGTCCTCCATCTCTGGAAGATCCGAAATCCTGGGCACGACAAAGAATGATTGGCCGCCCCGATAGTGTTCGCGCAAAAGGGCCTCGCGAATTGTGATCGTGTCAAATTCGCTGACGTAGGTCCGGATCGCCAATCGATCTACTGGAGGTGTCCCGATGATCGAGAGATCTCTCACGCCGGTAAGTGAAAGCTGAAGCGTTCGAGGAATTGGCGTCGCGGTAAGCGTCAATACGTGGATGTCGGTCCGCATCTGCTTCAACCGCTCTTTGTGGCCCACGCCGAAATGCTGCTCCTCATCAATGATAAGCAATCCGAGGTTTTTGAATCGGACCCCCTTCGCCAACAGGGCATGCGTACCAATAACAATATCCACTGTTCCACGCGATAACCCATCACGCGTTTCATTTGCTCGCTTCGTGGATACGAAGCGGGACAGCTGCCTCACTTCAATCGGAAATCCTCGAAACCTCTCCTTAAACCCCTTGGCGTGCTGTCGAGCCAGCAAAGTCGTAGGTGCAATAATGGCGACCTGCACACCAGACATGGCCGCTACGAAGGCTGCGCGCATTGCAACCTCGGTCTTGCCAAATCCTACATCGCCACAGACCAGGCGATCCATTGGCCGACCGCTTGAAAGATCATCCAAAGTCTCATGGATGGCTTTCAATTGATCGTCCGTTTCCTGGTACGGAAAACGCGCTGAGAAAGCGTCCCATATGCCATCCGGCGGCACCAAAACCGGAGCGGTCCGAAGCATTCGCTCGGCGGCCACACGAATGAGCTTGTCGGCAACCTCACGGATACGCTCCTTCAGCTTGGCCTTCTTCGCCTGCCAAGCCCCTCCGCCCAACTTGTCGAGCAAACCTTCTTCATGCCCATACCGGCTCAGAAGCTCGATATTCTCAACCGGCAGAAACAAGCGGTCCCCGCCGGCGTATTCAAGGTGGATGCACTCATGGGGTGCGCCAAGTGCGGTAACGACCTCTAAGCCCATATAACGTCCGACCCCATGGTCGACATGCACAATCAGGTCATTCGGACTGAGGGTTTGATGCTCTGTTAGGAAGTTCTCAGCGCGACGCTTTTTCTTTGGGGCACGCACCAAGCGATCTCCCAATACGTCTTGCTCAGAAATCACACAGATGCGGTCCGCCTGTTCAAAACCGTGATCCAGCGCCCATACCGCAAGGAACACGCCGCCAGTCCCGTCTGGCACGTCCCGCCAGTCCCTGATCAGTGTTGCTCCGGTTATGTCCTGATCTTCCATCAGTCCCTGAAGTCGCTCACGCGCACCTTCAGAATACGAAGCAATCACGACCTGAGACGTTTTGCGGCGCTCCTGCACATGGGAGGCCAGTGCGCCGAAAAGACTGACCGATTCCTGCTGACGTTCCGGAGCAAAGTCTCGACCTATCCGACCACCAGAATCGATGACTCCAGGGCCCGAGGGCTGAGGCAGAGCAGAGAAATGTAAGACGCGATGATCTTTGATCGACGCAGACCAATCCGAGTCATTAAGATACAACCCACCCGGAGGTGCTGGCTTATAGACGCTATCGATACGCCCCTTCGCGGTCAGAGCTTCTTTTCTGGTGTCATACTGATCCTCAATCGCTTCCCACCGAGACAACCGCATCGCTTGCGACTGATCGTCCAAGGCAATTGTGGCCTCAGGTAGATAGTCAAACAGCGTCTCAAGGCGCTCATGGAAAAACGAAAGCCAATGCTCCACGCCTGCATGTTTGCGCCCCGCGCTGACGGCCTCATAAAGAGGATCATCCGTCCCGGCCGCTCCGAACTCCAGACGGTAGTTTTGCCGAAATCGCGTGATGGCGGCCTCATCAAGGATAACCTCACTTACCGGAGCCAACTCGATGAAGTCGAGCTTTTCCGTCGTCCGCTGTGTTACCGGATCAAATCGACGTGCGCCGTCCAGCACGTCACCAAAGAAGTCTAGCCGAACAGGCCCGCCATCGCCGGGAGGAAAAATATCAATGATCCCGCCGCGGATTGCATAGTCGCCCGGTTCGGTCACGGTCGGCGCTTGAACAAATCCCATGCGAACCAAAAATGCCCGAAGAGCTGCCTCATCAACACGGTCTCCGACATTTGCTGTAAAAGCCGCCTCTTTCAGAAGCGCGCGCGCCGGCACACGTTGCGTTGCCGCATTGAGTGTCGTGAGAAGAACAAATCGCTTCGGCATGTCGTGCACGAGTGCAGCAAGCGTCGCCATACGTGTCGCGGAAATGTCTGCGTTGGGCGAAACCCTATCATATGGCAGACAGTCCCAGCCCGGAAACGTGATGACGGGCATCTCGGGCGCGAAAAACGCGAGCGCTCCGCGCATCGCAGCGAGTCGTTTGTCATCCCGCGCCACATGACAAACCACACCACCCGCGG
The DNA here is from genome assembly GCA_013042895.1 of Boseongicola sp. Taxonomy (GTDB): domain Bacteria; phylum Pseudomonadota; class Alphaproteobacteria; order Rhodobacterales; family Rhodobacteraceae; genus Boseongicola. Next base: position 7,714 of record JABDPD010000020.1, read on the forward strand.
CTTTCTCAAACTCAGAAAGGATCAAAGACGCGTCAAAGCCTTCGGGGGCGCCGCTTACGTTGATATGATGGGGGTCTGACATGTGAGTGGGAGGTACTGCCTCAGCCTCGGGTGTCAACCGGCGATCGTCTAGAAAGGGACAGTACCCAAATAAAGGTTCTGGTACATGCCGAACATTGCCGTAACGAAAATGGCCAAAACACCAATCATTTGCGTGGCAAACCGATGGCGCATCAAACGCCGGACAAGCTCCTCACCCTCGATCCCGGTCCTTTTAATATGCCTCGATGTCCGAAATGACAAAAGCGCCAAAACCCCAAGCGGGCCAACCAGAAGTAACACAGCTTGCGCAAACTCGACCTCGTAAAAGACTGCCATTAGTCCAAGCGCCGTAATTGCTGCAGACCCAAACAATAACACCCAACTGCCGGAAACTTCCGCGATGTAGAGGATACGATTGACGTTGATGCGAACCAAATCCTGAAGATCGATCATCGCCGCGCCTTCCTTCTCACGTCGCGCGCGCATAATCATGTCGAACGGCACACCAAGCACCCAATGACTGACCGAAGACCATAGAACAGCAAGAACAATCCAATACCAAAGATTGGAGAACGACCGCATATCTATGACTTCAAAAACAGTGTCGTACCAGTTCACGAAACGCCTCAACCTTTGTTTCGCCGGACACTAGGAAATGCCGCGAGGGTTGACCAGTGTCCAACGGCTCGCTACCGCAAAAGGAACTAAAACCGTGCACGAAAGACCGCACTCATGACAATTGCACCATATCCCGCAACACGGTTCCGCCGCACCAAGTCATCTGAAGCACGTCGGCGTCTTGTGCGCGAGCATACTCTGAAGGTGGATGACCTGATCTGGCCTGTTTTTGTGCGTGAGGGCGAAAACGACGAAACACCGGTGGCCTCAATGCCCGGTGTTGCACGTCAAACCATCGACCGGGTTGTGAAGTCAGCAGAACAAGCCGCGCGCCTCGGTATCCCTGTCATTTGCCTGTTTCCTTACATAGAGTCCGAACTCAAGAATGCATCTTGCGATGAAGCCTGGAACCCGGACAACCTTTCTAACCGCGCAACCCGGGCCATCAAAAAGGCAGTACCGGAAATCGCCGTCATGACGGACGTGGCGCTCGATCCATACAACATAAACGGCCACGACGGGATCGTTCGTGACGGAATAATCGTGAATGACGAAAGCGTTAAAGCACTGGTGAAGATGGCCGTTGCTCAAGCCGAAGCCGGAGCTGATATTTTAGGGCCTTCCGACATGATGGATGGTCGGATCGGCGCGATGCGCAAGGGCTTGGAAGATGCGGGGCATCAGGATACCGCCATTCTCAGCTATGCGGCAAAGTACGCCTCCGCATTTTATGGACCCTTCCGAGACGCGGTTGGCGCCTCAGGGCATTTGGTTGGCGACAAAAAGACTTATCAAATGGATCCTGGCAATTCCGACGAGGCCTTGCGCCTTGTTGGGCGAGACCTGAGCGAAGGTGCCGACATGGTCATGGTGAAACCCGGCATGCCATATCTCGATATCTGCAGACGCGTGAAGGACACATTCGGAGCGCCGACCTTCGCCTACCAAGTCTCCGGCGAATACGCGATGATCAAAGCCGCTGCCGAGAACGGATGGCTCGATCAAGACCGCACTATGTTCGAAAGTCTTCTAGCCTTCAAACGAGCTGGGTGCGACGGTATTTTGACTTATTTCGCTTTGGATGTGGCTCGCGCTTTGAATACCTGAAACTTAAGCGAGAAATCGCGCCAAACTGCTGGCCTCAACACTATAGAGGGTGACTCTACACGCACCATCCCCTATACTTTGCGTCGAACGGTCAAATAAGGCCGTCATGTACTGAGGCAACTTTTTTGAGCATGAGAGGGTCTTCCCTATGAAATCTATGTCCCGTCGCGCCCTTTTGGGTGGGGCTGCAGCAGCCACTTTGGCGCTGTCTGCCTGTGGCAATGGTGTTGGCAGCGAAGGCGCTGCGAAACTCGACGCCCGCGTTGACGCAGCACTGAACTATCTCGATACCAATTTCCCCGGAACACGCGGCCTTCAGGAAAAGTCGGTCGGCATGCTGGTGATGCCATTGATTACTGAAGCAGGCTTCGGTGTAGGCGGCTCTTACGGTCGCGGCGCCCTGCGCGTAAATGGCGTCACGGTTGATTATTACTCCGCGGCTCAAGCTAGTTTCGGCCTTCAAATCGGCGCACAACAGTACGCTCATGTCCTCTACTTTATGACAGAAGAAGCGCTCGCTGAATTCCGCGCATCCTCCGGTTGGGCTGCAGGAGCTGACGTGGAATACGCAATGAACGATCGCGGAGCGAACTTGTCAGCTGAGACGACAACCGCGCTTTCGCCCGTTATAGCTGTCGTATTCGGTCAGGCTGGATTGCTTGCAGGAGCAACGGTCGAAGGCACTAAATACTCACGCATCATTCCGTAAAATCGCTGAAAATCAGATGGTTGAGGACCACTCCTCAACCATCATGTTTCAAAGTGCTTGAAGGCGTTTGAAAAGACTCGACGTATCCCAACGTCCGCCTCCCATCTTCTGCACATCTTTGTAAAACTGATCGACAAGCGCAGTCACAGGAAGGCTCGCGGCAATCTCGTCCGCCGATGCAAGACAAATCCCAAGATCCTTGCGCATCCAGTCAACGGCAAACCCATGCTCAAATTGATCGTCCAGCATGGTTTCATACCGATTGGCCATCTGCCACGATCCAGCGGCCCCTTGCGAGATCACCTCAACCACAGCGCGCCCATCCAGCCCGGCCTTTTCAGCAAAATGGAGCGCCTCGCTGAGCCCCTGAACTAGACCTGCGATCGCAATCTGATTGCACATCTTGGTCATTTGTCCGGCTCCGCTGTCGCCAATTCGGCGGCAGATCTTCGAGTAAGACTGCATAATCGACTCAGCGCGATCAAACGCGCCCTGATCCCCACCACACATGATCGAAAGCTGGCCATTTTCGGCGCCAGCTTGCCCACCGGAAATCGGAGCATCGACAAAAGACACATTTGTACCATCGGCCGCAGCGTAAAGCTCACGGGTGACGGCTGCTGAAACGGTCGTGTGGTCAACGAAGACAGCGCCCGCTTTCATCCCACCCAATGCACCAGAATCACCCAAGCAAACTGACCTCAAATCATCATCATTCCCAACACAGGCCATCACGAATTCTGCGCCCTCTGCCGCCTCTCGGGGGGTCAAAGCCATGGCGCCACCATGCTCAGAGACCCAACCCTCGGCCTTGGCAGCAGTCCGATTGAACACCGTCACTTCATGTCCCGCGTCAACCAAATGCCCTGCCATGGGGTATCCCATAACGCCCAACCCCAAAAATGCACACTTCGCCATAGCATCCTCCCTTGTCATCCATTGTCCTCCGGGTTTTACCTAATGGACACGCAACCGCAGTCAACAAGGCATTCATGCTCCGTCTTTTCCGCTGGCTCACGCGAATTACAACCGGACTGGTCTTGCTCGCCCTTGCGGCGACGGTTCTGCTTTATTGGTTCTTTTCGCGTTCTATCCCGAATTACTCCGAGAACTTCGAAGTGGCGGGCATCTCGGCGCCTGTTGAGATCGTCCGAGACAACGCAAACGTGCCACACATTTTTGGAGCCACCGACAACGACGTATACTTCGGCCTCGGCTTGGCGCACGCCCAAGACCGCTTGTGGCAGATGCTCCTCCTCAGGCGCACCTCGCAAGGGCGCCTAAGCGAATTATTCGGCCAAAGCACCGTCAGTACTGACCGCCTGCTTCGACGCCTCGACCTTTATCCACTAGCCGTCAAATCAGTCGCAGCGCAGGACGACTACACTAGCGCTGCACTGCAAGCCTATGCCGAGGGCGTGAATGCATGGTTACGAGAAGTCAACGAAGGCGCTCGCGGCCGTGGTGCGCCAGAATTCTGGCTATTCGAACCCAATATCGCTCTTTGGCAACCCGCCGACAGCCTCGCAATAAGCAAGCTCATGGCGCTCAATTTGACCGATCATGTGCAACGCGAAGTCTTGCGAGCCAACATATCTCGCGTGCTCCCTGACGATCGCCTTGCGGATATTCTTCCCGACACGCCCGGCCAGGCAATTAATGCTCTCCCCGAGTATGCATCACTTTTCGACGCTCCGATATCTCGCTACGCCGAATTCGATCCCATCCCGCTTGATCCGTTTTCTCCCGTTAAGCCGCGCGGTTTGGCAGGAGCATCCAACGCCTGGGCAGCGACGCCCGCCCGTTCAGCCGCGGGTAGCACGCTTTTGGCGAACGACCCACATCTAGAGCTAACCGCGCCGACGATCTGGTATCTCGCTCGACTTGAGCTCCAAAGCGGCGGCATAATTGGGGGCACTTTACCCGGCGCGCCGGTTATGCTCGTTGGACGCTCAAATCAACTAGGCTGGGGGCTCACCAACTCCTATCTGGATGATCAGGATGTTTTCGTTGAAAGGGTAAACCCCGAAAATCGCGAGCAAGTACTCACTCCGGAAGGCTGGAAGACTCTACGTTCGCGTCAATCCATCATCGACATAAATGATGCCGACCCGATCAGCCTGACGCTTCGCTGGTCCGAAAATGGTCCCATACTCGAAGGCAACCAGTTTGGCCTCGCCGCGGTCACTCCTGCCGGGCACGTCGCCTCCCTCGGCTGGACAGCTCTCGGTGAAAACGACACCTCAATGCAGGCCTTGATGAAAATCATGCGCGCCCAGAACGTCGAAGAGGCAATTGCAGCCGGTGAGGATTTTGTGGCAACTGCGCAGAACCTGACGGTAGTTGACCAGGAACACGCAGCGCTGAAGCTCATCGGGAAGATGCCCCGACGCGCCGCGCGACATCAGACGCAAGGACGTATGCCCGCGCCCGGCTGGCTCGCTGAAAACCGGTGGCAAGGCACTATGTCGTACGCCGCCAACCCAGAGTTTCGAGCAAAAAACGGCGGTATAGTTGGAAACACAAACAACAAGCTTATCGACCGTCCCTTCCCCCTGCACGTAAGCTTTGATTGGGGCGACACGCAAAGAGTTCAACGTTGGCAACGCCTAATGCAAACCCGCGAAGTCCATACTCGCGAGAGCTTCATAGAAGCTCAACTCGACACCGTGTCAGTGACGGCCCGAACCTTGCTGCCTCTTGTCGCCCGCGACTTATGGTTCACCGGTGAAGCCGCGGTTGAAGGCACAATCGAGCGACAACGTCGACGAGCGCTCGACCTCCTCGCCGAATGGAACGGCGAGATGAACGAGCACTTGCCCGAACCTTTAATTTATGCCGCCTGGATGCGCGCCCTTCAGGATCGGCTCATTAGAGACGAACTCGGCCCGCTTAGCGCGCATTTCCAGCAACCCGAACCCGTCTTCCTCGAGCGTGTCTATCGCGACGTCGATGGCGCGTCAGCTTGGTGTGATGTCATTCAGAGCGCGCCCATCGAAACTTGCTCAGACCTCTCACGGCTTGCGCTGGATGACGCAATCCTCTGGATCGAAGAACGCTACGGACCAGCTCTGGAAAGCCTGCGCTGGGGGGACGCCCACGAGGCAACCCACGATCACACCGTCCTAGGTGACGTTGGTTGGATTTCGTGGCTTGTGAACATCCGCCAATCCACTAGCGGCGGAGACCAAACCCTTCAACGCGCCCAAACTCGGGGTTCTGGCCCCGACCCATTCCAGAACGTTCACGGCGCAGGCTACCGCGGAGTTTATGACTTTGCCGACCCAGACAGTTCAGTCTTCATCATTTCCACTGGACAATCAGGCCACCCGCTCAGCCGTCACTACGATGATCTCGGCGAACTCTGGCGACGTGGCGAATACATACCAATGACGCTGAACCCCGATCTTGCCCGCGCAGGAGCGGTCGGAATTACAACGCTAACGCCCATCAACCAACCGTAGATTCACCTTTTTCGAACGTCGATTTCGCGGTAGTATCCTATCCAGCAACGGAGGACGAAATGCCATTTGCGGTCTGGGCACGCGGCGAAAAGGGAAATGGCAATTCCCAGAACATCAATGTTGAAAAACTCAATAAGCAGCCGACCACATTACTGACGTTTAGCGCTGACACAAACAATGATGGAATTGACGACGGCGACCTAAAGCTCAACTTCACGCCAGACGGAAGCGTTGATCCGAACACTGTTATCTACCTTGATACCGATGGAGACGGCATCGCGGACAGTGCCCCTCAAACATTCACAATGGAAATCGGCGGAACACTTCCCAACAAGGCCAAATTAAACGGAGTTGGTCCGAACAACGAAAACCTGGGCGGTGAAGAAATTGTAGTTTTGACCCTTGAGGACGGTACAAGGTTGTTTTTTCTGCGCGACTTTATTTTCGATCCAGCCGACACCGCAGCCTCAGATGACAACTTCGACTTAATGGAGGATTTCCCAAGCGGCGGGTATTCGTTGGTAACACCATTCGTTTGCTATGTTGCCGGAACTAAAATCGAAACAACGGCGGGGACCAAACCCGTAGAGGAATTGAAGGTAGGTGATCTGATCTCAACGGAGTCCGGCGCGTCGAAGCCCATTCTCTATATTGCTTCGCAAAGCCTTCCTAAGTCTTCGATCCGCGCTTTCCCGAAACTACGCCCGGTCCTCATCCCCAAGAATACACTTGAAGCTTTGCAGCCAAGCCAAGATCTTCTCGTCTCTCCGCAGCACCGTATCCTCATTCGTGACCCTGAAATCCAATTGCTCTTTGGAATGGATGCCGCCTTCGTTGCCGCGCGCGAGCTTCCTTTCGCAAGACTCGCCCCTGTAAAGGCTACGACATACGTACATATCCTGTGTGATACACATACCGTGGTTCATGCAAATGGCTGCGAAAGCGAAACGTTGTTTCCCGGTGATGTTGCGATGATTTCCATGTCCCCCAACGCTCGTTCCGAAATCAAAGCCATTCTTGGGAACTCCATCAACCAGAAAACAGCTTACCCTTGCTTAACCGCGCAAGAAGCAGCCGTCTGGCGTGATGCAGTTCAAAGACGTGAAAAACGCACTGCCTGAACAGGTGTCCAATTCACCTTGAGTTCCACACCCGTGTCTGTGCGAGTCTCGGAGACCACTATTCCCTGCTCATACGCCCAAGCGCGCTTTTTGCCGTCCGCATGACCTATTTCAAGCGTTTCTAACTGTCGATCCCGATCCAGCAAGTCCGTCACACTCTGCACAAGCGCGTCTACGCCTGACCCAGTTAGTGCCGACATTGCCTGTATGTTTTCCTTTCGATCAGCCTCAGCCTCTCGCCCTTTACGGTCTTCTTCGTCCAGAGCGTCAGTCTTGTTCCAGACCTCAATCAACGGTGTCGTTTCCTTCACCCCAAGCTCGGCCAGAATACCAATGACGTTTTCGGACTGAGCCTCACTTTCAGGATGCGATATATCGCGTACATGCAAAATCAGATCCGCCTCCAGCACCTCCTCCAACGTTGCTCGAAACGCAGCAACTAGCTGAGTTGGTAGGTCGGAAATGAAACCAACCGTATCTGAAAGGATGACCTCACGACCCGTCGAAAGCTTAATCGCCCTCATCGTCGGATCCAGCGTAGCGAATAACATATCCTTCGCCACCACGTCCGCACCGGTGAGTCGATTGAACAGCGTTGACTTCCCTGCGTTTGTGTATCCAACCAAAGCAACGACAGGAAATGGCACCTTCGCACGCGCTGCACGGTGTAATGTTCGCGTCTTGACGACCTTTTCAAGCTGACGCCTAAGCCGCGTCAATTGCTCATCTATTGCACGCCTGTCCGCTTCAATCTGCGTCTCACCCGGACCACCAACGAACCCAAGCCCACCGCGTTGACGTTCAAGGTGCGTCCACGCCCGTACAAGCCGCGTGCGTTGATACGTCAGCGCCGCCATTTCGACCTGCAACACACCTTCTCGTGTGGCTGCACGATCCGAGAAAATCTCCAGGATCAAGCCAGTTCGATCAAGAAGCTTGGTTTTCCACTCACGCTCAAGATTGCGCTGCTGAACCGGCGTCACCGGCCCGTCAATCAGGACCAACCCAATATCGTCTGCCTTAATCCGCCGCCCAAGCTCCTCGACCTTGCCAGAGCCAAACAGCGTCCCAGGTGTTGGCTTTGGAAGTCGAACACTATCCGCACCAACTACCTCAAGCCCTGGCAAAGCAACTGCAAGAGACACAGCCTCGTCCAATGCGAATGCTGCATCGCGTCGGTTGGCGTCGCTTGTTATATCCGGGTGCAGAACGAGAGCGCGTGTCGCCCCCGTATCTGTGTCACCCACGCTTATTCTTCGCCGTCATAAAGGTTGATCGGCTGCGCGGGCATAATTGTGGAAATTGCGTGTTTATAAACGAGCTGAGACTGGCCATCTCTGCGCAGTAGAACACAGAAGTTATCAAACCATGTAATCACGCCCTGAAGCTTGACGCCATTGATGAGAAAGATGGTCACCGGAACCTTGGTCTTTCTGACATGGTTCAGAAATGCATCCTGCAAATTCTGTCTATCCGAAGCCATGAGTTTTATTGCCTTTTTTCTTGCAAGCGTTCGAACGCCATCGCGACGCTTTTCTTATTCTTCTACTATGATACGCATCCAACGGACTTTCTAGTCCAAAATAAATTTTCAAATGGCTCAAATATTGGGCGTTCTTAACGCCAGAACTCCGGGTTCAAAAGTGCGATAATCGCCAGTGTTTCCAGCCGTCCCAATACCATCGCAGCTGCCAGAATGGCCTTTGCACCCGGCGCCAGCGCGATCAAATCAATTGGTGTGTCGGCCGCCACGTCAACAAGTGGCCCTGTTGTAGAAAGGCTCGCAATGGTCAGAACCAGCGCCTCTTCAAATGACAAACCAAAGAACGCAAGAGTCGTGGAAATTGTCGCGATCGACAGCGCAAACAGCATAAAAAACACCCAAGCCACATAGGCGCCCTGTCGGCGGAAGCGCCGCGCAACCTGTCCGGAGCCCCCCACGGACGACGGTGAGACGAGCTTCTCCATCTCGCGCTGCCCATGTTTGACCAAGGCATAGACCCGCAATAACTTCACGCCACCCGCAGTCGTCGCTACACCGCCGCCAAAGACCGCTAGCCCCATCAGAACCAGTCCAGCAGCATCGAGGCCAGACCAAGCACGCGCCTCGCCCCAGGCGTCGCTTTCAAAGCCGGTGGTAGTTAGAAACGATGCCACCGTGAACACAGCACCCCACAGGCCGAGGATTCCTTCCAGCAAAGTCACGTCTGCGCCGTCCTCAATCGTCGCCAACCAATGCCGCAAGAACAACAGCGCTGGTAAGACGAGGATCAGCGAGATCCCAAGTCGCAACTCCGGGTCACGATAAAGCGTCGGCCAACCGTCCTGCCGCCCGTCTGATGTGAAGGTCAGCCGCGATAGTGCAAAGAGCAGGAAAAGAAGGATCATTACTTCTCCGCCAAACCCCGAGGCCGTGCCCGCCACACCACTGTCGAGCGGCGAGATACCGGATGTAGAAAGCGTTGCCATCGCGTGGCAAAGTGCCACCAAGGGAGCGTCGCCCGCCATCATCAATATGACCCAAAGGACCGCCGTTAACCCTCCGTAAATAGGCGCAAGCCGGACCGCAAAACGTGCGAGGCGTTCAGAAGGCTCACCAATATGATCAAGCCGAACCACTCCGCCTTTTTGGTCACGCCCCGACTCTGTTGCAGCCACAACTTCAAATCCTCCCAGATTAAGCGGTGCAAAAATCGCAATCGCAGCGACCCACATAAAGAAACCGCCAAGCCACGCGACTAAGGCGCGCCACAAATGCACACTTGGAGGTAAACGCTCGGCATCAAACAGCGTGAAACCAGTCGTTGTGAGACTTGAAACCATTTCGACATAGGCGTTTCCAAAAGTCGTATCTGTCACGACTTCAGAAAAAGGAACCGCCAGCATTGCAGGAAGGATCGCGAAAAGCGCAAAGAGCGAAATAAGATGACTGCGTCCCTGTCGACGGATCGTGTAATTCGACGTTGCCACGGCAATCATCGCGAACAAAAAAGCGAACATCACGCTGGAATAAAGGAACGCCCGCGCTGTCTCGAGATCCCGCACAAGATACGCGTGAAACGCAGGAACCAGCATCGACACCGCACCCAGCCCTACCAAGAGGACAATAAGCGGCAATCGTGTGATCCAATGCATCAAAAGAAGTCGATCGAGACCTGAAACAGTCGCTCGACCTCCGGCACGTCCGACGCCATTGTAAAGACCACAATGACGTCGCCTTCTTCGATCCGCGTGTGTCCAATCGGCTTGACGACCTCTTCGCCCTTCATAACAGCCCCAACCAATACGCCCTCAGGGAAGTCGATTTCTCGGATTTGCTTACCCGCCAAAGGTGATGTCGACAGAATTTGAGCCTCAATGACTTCAGCTTCGGCATCTCCAATCGAATAGACGCCGCGCACACGCCCATGACGAATATGTCTCAAAATCGAGGACACAGTCGTGCCTCGCGGGTTGATGTAAGCGTCGATTTGCAACGGATCCATCAAGGGCAATAGTGTCGGATCATTGACCAAAGCAATCGTCAAAGGACACCCGGCCTGTTTTGCGCGCACAGAGGCCAAAAGGTTGGTCTTGTCATCATCAGTTACCGCCAAAACGGCATCCGCGCGCCCAACCCCTGCTTCTTCAAGCAGTTCTGAATTCAAACCATCACCATTCAAAACAATCGTGCGTTCCAAGGCATCCGCCGCCAACTCAGCACAGGTCCGGTTGCGCTCAATAATCTTGGCGCGCAGGCGTTCCGTTCGCC
>JABDPD010000024.1 GCA_013042895.1 Boseongicola sp.
CGTCCGGAGCACTCGCCAGTCCGGTCGTACCTGGCGATGTGTTGTTGGACCTGCGGGCAACCAGAGCTTCCGAAGCTGAGATCGCAAGACTTGAAGCACGCAAGCAGACGCTGACGGCACAATTGGCCGCGATTGATGCAGAAATTCTTCGGGCATCACTTTTGGAAGCCGAGTTGGTTGAACGATTGAAGGTCGAGAAACGACACGCCTTGGACAGAATCCGTGCACGCATTTCAGTTCTATCGGCTGATAGGGATGCCGCAGCCACTCGCGTTGAACATCTTCAACGTCAACTCGAAAGGGCCGAGTTTCTCAGTAAACAAAGAGCGTTGCCGGAGGCCCAACTTGAGAAACTTCGGTACGAGCTTCAGGAGGCATATCACCACCAAGCGCGTGCTGCGGCCATGTTGGCTGCCGAAAACGTGGCACTTGGCATTGTGAACGCGGCAAATGCACTGGATGCATCGGACCTTGCCTCCTACACGCGACAGCGGCTGGATGAACTTGCCATAAAGCATTCTGATCTGAAAACACGCCGAGCCTTCAATGCCGCAGATTTAGCAGCTGTGACTCCGTTGCTGCAAGCCACCAAAGATGAACACCGTCGCTTTCAGAACTTCCGTCCGATCGCTCCAGCGTCCGGGGTGGTCTGGAAGGCGTCGCGCAGCGCAAGGACGGCTGTATCCGTCGGGCAGGAGATCATGCAAGTGCTCGACTGCAGCCGCCGGTATATCGAGGTCAGCGTAAATGAACGATTCTTCGACAGGATCGCAAATGGCAGTGTAGCGACTGTGCGCCTGCGTGGAAGTTCAGAGACATTTTCAGCTAGCGTCGTTTCGCTGCGCGGCTCAGCGGTACGCGTTGCCGAAGCTGAACTACCTGCGATATCGCGCTCGGAGGTTCTATCCGAATTCACATTGTACATTGATATCGATGCGGCAGACCCATCGGATCCTGGCATGGCCACGGCGTTCTGTGACGTGGGCCGTTCAGCGGAGGTCTGGTTCAAGCGTCCCACCGGGGCCGCGCTGGATCAGTTCGTTGGGCGGGTTCACAGCTGGATCAATGACTCGCTCGGATTAGCAACCACGGCTGATTTCCAGCCCGATTCAAAGAGCCCTTGAGTATGGCGGAATATCTACTTCCAGCATTCGCCGTATTGCTGGCGGCGTCGCTTGCGCCCAAATGGTCTCCCGACCGCCGCTGGTTTTCCACGGCATTGGCTGCGGGCTATGCCTTCTTGCTCATTCGGTATCTTTTCTGGCGCATAACCGAGACCGTCTTGCCAGTGGAAATGCCCAGCACGGTCGGCATTGTGGTCTGGTTGATTTTCGTCATCGAGTCGTTGGTCTGGCTTGAAGGGGCAAATCTGATTCTCGTGATTCTGAACCGTACGGACAGAACTTTGCAGGCAGACTTAAATGAAACTAAATCGCGTGGGACTGCGCCGGAAAATCTTCCCGATGTGGACGTTTTCATAGCGACGTACAACGAGCCGTTGGAAGTCCTTGAAAAGACAATTGCCGGCGCTCTCGCCTTGGATTGGGCTGGCGAACGTTTGCATGTATTTGTCCTGGACGACGGACGGCGCGACTGGCTGCATGAGTACTGCAAAGCGCGCGGCGTCGTTCACCTAACGCGTTCCGACAACCAACATGCCAAGGCTGGCAACATAAATGCCGCGCTGAAGCGAACCAATTCACCGTTTATCCTGGTGCTCGACGCAGATTTCGTCCCGCTCCGCAGTATGCTGCACCGTGCCATGGGTTTCTTTGAAGACCCGAGTGTCGGAATTGTGCAGATGCCGCACCATTTTTTCAACTCGGACCCGGTTCAGGTCAATCTTAACCTCGAAGTTGCGATGCCAGACGAACAGCGGCTCTTCTTCGACGTTATTCAGCCAGGACGCGACGGCTTGGGCTGCGCCTTTTGTTGCGGTTCAAACGGTATAATTCGCAGGGAAGCGATCAGAGAAATCGGCGGCCGCATGCCCACCGACTCTGTTACCGAGGACATGCTGCTCACGCTGGCAATGTTTCGCAAGGGGTACGTCACCCGTTACCTCAACGAAAGGCTCGCCATAGGTCTGGCACCTGAAAATCTCCAGTCCTACTTCGTGCAACGCAGCAGATGGGCTCAGGGCGCGATTCAAACCATGTTTCTCAGAAACGGTCCGTTTGGCCCAGGCCTGAGTCTGCGGCAGCGCCTGCTCTTCGTTCCGTCTCATTGGATTTCGATGTCATTGTGCCAACCTTTGGTCGTGAGTGTTCCAGCTTTCTTTCTGCTGACGGGCATTCCACCGCTCATCAATGTTTCCACCGCAGCGATATTCTACTTTCAGGTCCCAGTGGTGCTCGCCAGCATGATGCTGATGCTGCATCTTGCCGCGGGCAAATTCGCGCCCCTTTCGGCGGCGGCGCAATCACTCCTGCAAGCACTGCGCGTTGCGCCGACGGTTCTTGCAACTCTCATCAAGCCAAACGGTCACAGCTTCAATGTGACACCGAAAGGAAAAGCGGCCCGTGGTTCTGCCGCCGATCTCTTTGTACTTCGGGTCAGTATGGGGCTCTTCTTGCTAACCGGATTGGGCCTTCTGCTGAATTCCAATGCTTCGACGCGCATGATCGCTAATGCAGATCTGCTTCCCATCGTATCTTTTTGGGCTATTTTCAATATGATAATTCTGCTTCTTGTAGCTGCGATGGCAATCCCGCGCCTGCAACTTCGCGCGGAGGAACGCTTCGAACTCTCGCAAAAGTGCAGACTGACGACGGAAAGGGAGCTTGTCGGCGGTGTGCTCGTAAACGCCTCCATGAGCGGTTGCTTGGTTCGAGTAAACGATGTTCCTGGCGTCGAAAGGCTTACACAGGGCGACTGGGTCGGCGTCGAATTCTCTGATGTCGGACTAATCGCAGGACGCATCGCGCGTTGCGTTGACTTGGACGTCGGCTCGTCAACATTCGGTATCGTATTTCAGCTTGAATCGGGTGAGAAGCGCGACCGGTTGATCCAAAAACTTTTTTGCGAAGATTTGCCGCTGACCACGGCTCATACCGAAAAGAGAACCCTTAGCTTGTTGTTGCTTCTAAGAGCACTTAGGCCGCTCAAAGAAATGTCAGCGGAAGCGCCGCGTTGGGAGATTGAATTGGGTGCACTTTCAACGCCCGCATGGCTGCGAGAACGATTGAGCTATTCCGATCGAGCCGAACTTGGGACAACTGACTGGGCCGCCGAACTCAAAGACGACTCTGCTGATGCACCAATTAACATCGAGAGGAGTGCCAGGGTCAGGATTCATAACCAGAGCATGACCACGGCAGCCAAGGCGCATGCGGACAGGAAGACCTTCGGGCATCTGTCGTAACGGGTCGCGACGCGGCGCCAGTCTTGAGTCGGGCGCTGTAGCGAACCTCGTCGTGCGGGATCGGAATCTTGCGGCCTTCTCATCGGAATGCATGACGTGGATCCCTCTGCTTTCAAGCGCTTCGCGATACCAGTCCACATCATAACCTTGATCCGCCAGCATGTGTTTGGCGGGCGGCCGACCGTCCAGCAGCGCCCGTGCGCCGATGTAGTCGTGCGCTGACCCGCCGTCAGGAACATCCGCAGGGGACTGCCAAGGGCATCCGTGACGGTGTGCAAACTGGAATTTATCCCCCCTTCCGTGCGTCCAATCAGGCGGCCACAACCGCCCTTTTAAGCCCCAAGCTTGAGGCCGTGCGGTGCGTCTTCAGATGTGTCGTGTCGATCATCAGCGATTCGGTGTCGCCGCCTTAACCCGCGATCAAAAAGTGTCCCGGCGACAATACCCCTCTCGCT
>JABDPD010000031.1 GCA_013042895.1 Boseongicola sp.
ATCACCATCATCAACCCGATGGATGAGATCGCAAGAGCCGCCAAATTCATTGCTACGACTTTTTGCAGACGGGCTTTCATAGCCTGATCGTCCAGACCTTCCCGACGGGCTTTCCACGCAATCGTTATACACCAGCCAAGGCCGGCAACACCGATTAGGGTAAAGACGGCACCGATCCAGATCAAGGCTTCCATGGGGTATCCTTCGGGGCAAATTCCTGCGGCCAGCGCATATTCGACACGACCTTGTGCTGCAAGGGCTTGATGCCTCGTGCGGCTGAGGTTACGCATGCGCTCCGTCATTTAGAGAGGTCGAAATGGACGAGCAGGTCACAGAGCAAAGCTACCGTGTTACGGCTGACGAATTGCGTCAGTTTATCGAGCGTTTTGAACGTCTGGAAGCTGAGAAGAAGGACATCGCTGATCAGCAGAAAGAGGTGATGGCCGAAGCCAAGGGGCGTGGCTATGACACCAAGGTCATGCGCAAGGTAATAGCGCTGAGGAAGCGTGACAAAGAGGACCTCGCCGAGGAAGAAGCGGTTCTGGACATGTACAAGGAAGCGCTCGGGATGTGATTGGGCGGGGCCTTTTCAGGGCTCGAGCCAATTCACGCGGGGCATGACTTTTATGCGTTCGATCTCATCCTCGTAGGTGTCAGTGAGATGCGCGATTGTGTCGAGCGTCCAGCCGGGCAGGTCGATTTCTTCTTCGATTTCGTCCTGCACTGCATGGGCTTCAAGAAAGGCAGAGACTGCCTTGCGCCGGCGTGCTTCGGAGATGTCGGGTTGGGCGTTGAGGAATGACTGCAATCTGGCCATCCCGTCGGTGGACAGGATCTGAGACAGCATGTCATTTGCCCCATCAAGTGCCAGGTAAGGGTCATGGCCCGTCACCTCGCGCATGATCTCGCTCCATATAAATGGCGTATCTTCATGGGCCCAAAGCGTCAGCGTGGCGTCCGGATTGGCTTCTAGAATTTCAGCGATGACATCGGCCCAAGACAATTGTTCGAGGTCCAGACTGGCGAAGCACGCGTCGCGGTCTTGGGGCGAGAGTGTACCGAGCAGTGCCGGGACGAACGTTGCAGGATTACGCAGCCCGATCGCGAAATCCACGTCGTAAGATGGGAAGCATCGGCGCAGCCAAGCGGATTTATCGGCCTTTGGATAAAGTCCGTCAGGACCAATCGCGACCTTGTCGCGGCAGAGGAAATTTTCGTTGGACAACACGATGCGTGCGGCCGTGTCATCGTCGCTTATGGCCTCAATCAGCATCGCCTCGGTGTCGTCGGTCGCAGTGTCTCCGCGCAGAGTAGTCGAGACGCTGCCGATGAGCTCGCGATAACGCCCAGGCCCGGGCACAACGATGCCGTGACTTGCCAGTTGCGCACGGTTGCGCAGGATCGACCGGATCAGAAGCCCGTCGTCGGTGCAATGTGCGCCCAGATGAAAGAGGATTTCCATGGAGGTCTGGTCAGGCCTTTTGGGGGTCGCGCGCGTGTCTAAGTGCCGCAAACCTAGCCAGTGCCGCTGGACAGGGAAAGGCGAAACACGGTAGGGCGAATTTATGACCGACGAAAACACTCAAGTTCCCGGTATCTCATTCGGCCGCCTCTCCGGCTGGTCGATAGGCGCGTGCGTGATCGCGGCGCTGGTCTTGCTGCCAATCCTGTCGGTATTGTGGATTGCTGCGAACCCGGTTGAGAATATCTGGCCACATCTGATGGCGACTACATTGCCCCGGTATCTTGGCAATACGCTAGTTGTCATGGCGTCGGTCGCGGTCTTGGCGACGGTGGTCGGGACGGTAACGGCATGGCTTGTAGTGATGTATCGTTTTCCGGGGCGCCGCTTGTTGGAGTGGGCCCTATTGATGCCTTTGGCCGTTCCGGGGTTTCTCGGAGCATATGCTCTGGTTGATTTCCTCGACTATTCTGGACCGGTTCAAACGGGCTTACGCGAGATGTTCGGCTGGCAGAGTGCGCAGGATTACCTGTTCCCCGATATTCGCTCGCTGTCCGGGGCCATCTTCGTGTTGGCGGTGTCGTTGTATCCCTATGTCTACCTTCTGGCGCGCGCAGGTTTTCGTGAGCAGTCGGGCGCCGCTCATGATGTGGCGCGCGCTTTGGGTGCGGATGGTTTCAAGCGATTTTGGCGGGTTGGCTTGCCATTGGCACGTCCGGCGATTGTCGCGGGCACTGCGATTGTTATGATGGAGACGGTCAACGACTTCGGTACAGTCGACTTTTTCGGCGTACAAACGCTGACCACAGGGGTGTTTTCGGTTTGGCTTGAAGCCGGAAACGCAGGTGGGGCCGCGCAGATTGCGACATTGATCCTTGCGTTGATCTTCGCTCTCGTCGCACTCGAGAAAATTTCGCGGCGGAAGGCAAAGTTTCACCGTATGGCGCGTCAGGACCGTGAGGCGACAGCGACAGTGCTAGAGGGCGCGAAAGGCTGGTTGGCGACGGCCTTGTGCGTACTGCCCTTTCTCGCCGGCTTCGTTGTGCCGGTTTTGGTAATGCTTGGTCACGCCATAACCAAACCGGATCGCTGGTTCGCACCCGGATTGTTTCAGGCCTTTGCCAATACGGTTTTGATTGGCGGCATAGCCGCGATTGTGACCGTGGCGGGAGCGGTCTTTATGGTATACGGCGTTCGTTTGTCGGGGCGTGCTTTGCCTAGGATGGTGCTACCGGTAACGACGATAGGCTATGCGGCTCCGGGCGCGGTCTTGGCGATTGGTCTTTTGATCCCGCTGGCCGCCTTGGACAACGCGGTGGCGGACGGTGTTCTGGCGGTCACAGGTTGGGATCCCGGGCTTATCCTGACGGGCGGCACGGTAGTATTGGTCTATGCCTACTCGGTACGGTTCTTCGCGATTGGGCAGGGAGCTGCGGATGCCGCAATGGGACGCGTGGCGCCGAGCTTGCCGTTGGCGGCTCGAACACTGGGGCAGAGCGCTGGCGGAGCGTTGGCGAAGATTTACCTGCCATTGATTCGTGGCTCGATCGCGACGGCGCTGCTTTTGGTATTCGTCGATTGCGTGAAAGAGCTTCCGGCGACACTTTTACTTAGGCCTTTCAACTTCAACACACTTGCAACGCGCAGTTATGAGCAGGCGAGTCTAGAGCGCATCGCGGACGCAGCGCCCTCGGCATTGTTGATCATTTGTGTGTCCTTGGTGGCAGTGATTTTCGTTGCTCGCTCTACGATGCAACAAAGGTGATCAAAGTGTCTTGCGCGAGGCGTCGTAACCCATTAGAGGAAGCGCCGTGCCCCTATAGCTCAGCTGGTAGAGCAACTGATTTGTAATCAGTAGGTCCGCGGTTCGAGTCCGTGTGGGGGCACCATTTCACCAGCAATGTATCCTAATGCACTAGGCGCCTCGCTTATCCGGCGAAATCCGTGATGACGGCTGTTCCCGGCGAGGTCGGGCCTTTCATTGCGCGCAGTTCGGCGCTGGCGTGGGAGAGAGCGATCTCGCGGGCGACCATGGGTGAAAGATCGACCTCGCCGCGTTCGATAATGCCGAGGAGCGTGGGGTACTTCCACGAAGGCATTCCTCGTGTACCAAAAAATGACAGTTGTTTGCTGTAAATCGCACGCATGTTGACCTGCATCAGGCCGTCACCCGCTGGCAGGCCGACGTGGACGTGACGGCCAAGGGT
>JABDPD010000033.1 GCA_013042895.1 Boseongicola sp.
TTCATCGCCTGCCGGGCCTCTTGTTCGCTCAATTCAAAAGGAACAACCGCGCGTGGCTTGATCTGCCGCGTGGCTCCAGTGTCAGTGACCACCGGTGTGGCGCAGTAGGGGCATTCTTTAGCGTGAACCGCATCATCAAACTCAATTCGCGCGCCGCAGTTTGGGCATTGCGACGTGCGGGCTTCTTCCATCTCTACGTCGTTGCGTGTTGCGCGTAAAGTTGCGCGAAAGTCCAGTTCTTCAATGGCTTCGGTGCGATCCCATGGACCGTGGTCGATGCTTTCGACACTGCCGCAATGATCGCAAGCTAATTGATCTGCGCCCGGATCAAACCGGAGGTCAGAACCGCAGTTATTGCAGGGGAAGCGGTGATCCTCTGCACCCATCAGAGAATTCCGTGCATAAATCTAGGAAGTATCATGCGAAGAGCGCCGTCAAAGAGCGCCGTGTGTCTCCAAAGATGAAAGGTACCGTGCAATAGGCCGAGGAAAAGCAACACAGTCAGCGCGCGGCCGGTGGAACTTGCTTCAAGGACGGTAACGGAAGCGAGCGCAGCAATGGCCATTACAACGTAAAGCGCGTGATGCTGGAGGCGATGGATTGTGCGCAACGCTCCCACAAGCCTTGGGCCGGGCGTACCAAGTGGTCCGCGGCCAACGACATAGCTGACAAACCACAGACCCGTCAGACCAGCGAATGCGTAGGTCAGCCATGGTGCAGCGCTTGGCCCTTCAATCAAGAGTACCGCAAGAAGAAACGCGGTTACCCAATGGGCAAATATCACAAAGCGGCGTCTGGTCATGCGGCCTTCAGGTCCATACTGGTATCACCGGTTAGGCCTCGGGTGGCGGTGGCGGGGAAACGGTGAACAACTGCGCAAGTTCGTCGATATCGTTGGCGTGTTTCCAACCGTCCTGGCCTTGGGTCCACGC
Organism: Boseongicola sp.; assembly: GCA_013042895.1. GTDB lineage: Bacteria > Pseudomonadota > Alphaproteobacteria > Rhodobacterales > Rhodobacteraceae > Boseongicola. Next base: position 933 of record JABDPD010000033.1, read on the forward strand.
CCAGCTTTCCCGGGTGAGCTTGCCCTCAGCGGCCATTTTTCCGAGTTCTGCCTTCGAGAACGGGCCTGTAGTTTTGCCGCCGTCAGCGATGTTCCAGATGTGCTCGACCGGGGGAGGGGGCGGTGCGACGGGCTCTGTTGGTCGAGGACCCCAAGGGCCGGCCATCATGCCACCCATCTGCATACCCATGCCAGCCCCAAGCCCCATTCCCATTGCTGAACCGGCAGCGCCATTTTGTTGGCCCAGTGCATCAGCCGCCTTATAGCGCAGATGATCATCAAGTGAGCCGACCATGCCACGTGAGGTGCGATCATCCAGAGCCTTCTCAACAGCAGGTGGAAGCGAGATATTTTCGATATAAAGTTCAGGTAGTTCCAGCCCATATTCGGTAATCGTCTGAGAAATACCGTCGGCAAGAATGCGACCCAAGTCTTGCGTGTTGGCGGCCATATCAAGAATTGGGATGCCTGCGGTAGCAATCACTCGGCTGAAGGCTTGCACGATGATGTTGCGGATTTGATAACTGATCTCATCCATCGTGAATTCACCATCGGTACCGACGATTTCGACCAGAAACTTTCCGGGATCGCTCACGCGGACCGAATAGGTGCCATAGGCGCGAACACGGGTCGGGCCAAACTCCGGGTCCCGAATAATGATCGGGTTTTTGGTGCCCCATTTGAGGTCCGTGTACCGGCGGGTCGAGATGAAATACACTTCGGATTTGAACGGTGACTTGAAACCATGATCCCAGTGCTGAAGCGTCGTCATAATGGGCATGTTGTTGGTCTCGAGCATATAGAGACCGGGCATGAAGGTGTCGGCGAGCTGGCCCTCGTGCACGAATACGGCTGCTTGGCTTTCGCGCACGGTCAGCTTTGCGCCGTACTTGATCTCGTGGTCTTCGCGCTCAAAGCGCCACACCATCGTGTCGCGCGTGTCGTCGGTCCAGTGAATGACGTCAATAAACTCGCCACTTAGGAAATCGAAAATGCCCATTTGGGTCTCCTTAGAGATAGTCAGGTTGTGGGCGACATCAGCCCGGTCGCAATGCTTTTTACAAACGGTGCCGCGGCGGTTTCGCTCATGCCGGGCGCCAGTCTTTGATCATATAGTATTTCTAACAGTAACTCGTCGTGGTTGGTAAGCCGCCCAAATTCGTCGTCGTCATTGAAGATTGATGGGCGCGCCTGGGCGCTATCATTTGAAAGGCCGAGCCCCTGCGATATTTCCTCGTGGAAACAAGAGGTTCTTAGCCGGTCTGGCAATTCAGCGCGAATGACAGCCACGGCGCGTTGAATTCTACCATCCTGAGCAGGGTCAGAGGCGAAAACCACGCAGTAAGTATCTGGTGACATATCTTCCACGAAGCGTATCTGTGGCGACGATAACTCTGGCATGTACTGCTTCAGCAAGGGCCCGGATGCGCGAAGTTCCTGGTCGTTAAGCACAACTACGTGGAAGTTTGCGTTGCCCTCGATCTTTCGGATGGGATGCTTTGTGATTCTGGCCAGTCGCGCGCTGTATTCTCCGACCGTCGCGCTGTCTTGTTTGACTTGCTCTGGGTCGACCGATGGCCCGAAGACCGTTTCGATCAAGACCGGCATGGACCAGCGGTGGAGTGAGCTTTCTACCGTTTGACGAACCAGTTGACCGCCACGACCGTTGAATTCTTCACTGAATGCCAAGGCGTTGAAATTGCGTGTGACCATTTCGTCTGTGAACGGAACATCTGGGCCGCCGCCGTCGATGCGCAAAAGACCGCGCGCGACCAAATTGGCCTCAACCCTGGCAAAACGCGCCTCAATTTCAAAACTCTCTGCTGTGCGCTCCTCAAATTCTGGTGTCAGAGGCTGGGGAGCGACCAGGGGTGAAGGAGCGTCGCCCGCGACAGGAAATCCGTCGCAGGCCGCCAGTCCAAACACCATGCAAAGAGCGATTGCGGTCCTGCGCATGGTTTATGAAGGAACGCTTTCCCCGGAGTTCGTGCCGACTCCATCCTTGCGCGCTTTAGCGGAGGCGAGAGTCGTTTTGAGCTCGTTTTCCATCTTCTTCAGTTCTTCTTCGGCGGCTGCGCGCTTGGCTTTGCCTTCGTCCGCAATCTGGAGGCTTTCCTGAATTGTCGCGATCAGATCGGCGTTGGCTTGCTTCACGGCCTCTATATCGAAGACACCTCGCTCCATTTCTTCGCGGATCGTCTTGTTGGCTTCACGCAGGTTTTTCGCATTTGCGGTAAGCAACTCATTTGTCAGATCGTTGGCGTCACGGACCGCTTCAGCGGCTTCGGCAGAGCGCTGAATGGTGACGGCCTGAGCTAGCTGTGTCTCCCAAAGCGGCACGGTGTTAACCAGCGTCGAATTGATCTTTGTAACCAGCGATTTGTCGTTTTCCTGTACCAGACGGATCGAAGGCAGGGATTGCATCGTCACTTGCCGGGTCAATTTCAGATCATGGACGCGGCGTTCAAGATCATCGCGGGCCGCGCGCAGGTCGCGAAGCTCCTGTGCTTTCATCACGCCCTGTTCCTCTGGAGCGTCGGCCACTTCGGCCTCTTTCGCCGGAATTTCAGTGCCGTCGAGGCGCTCGAGCTTTTCCTCACCCGCGGCAATGTAGAGTGCCAACTCATCATAAAACGCCAGGGTTTTGTCATAGAGTTGGTCAAGGGACTTAATGTCCTTCAGCAGCTTATGCTCGTGGTGCAGAAGGTTATCGGTGATGCCGTCGATTTGGCCCTGAACTTCTTCAAAGCGAGCAACGAAATTGGCAATTGGTGCGGCGCGACCCAAAAGGCGCTCCCACCACGAGCGTTTGCGACGAACATCCAATTCGCTGATCGAAAATCCTCGAATTGTTGAAACTATGTCGCGCAGGCTGTCGCCCGCAGGACCGACGTCCTTGTTGCGGACATCTGCAAGCATGGACTGGCTGATCTCTTGAAGCTCGGTTTGTGCGTTTGAGCCGAACGAGACGATGGAATTCGTGTCTCCCATGTCAATTTCGTCGATACGACGTTCAATCTCGGCGCTGGTGGCCGGGTCAGCGGCGGCGAGCGCGACGATCTCGGTGCTGGGTTCTTGCAGAGTGGCGGCGGCCACTTCAGCGACAAGCGTTTCGGCTTCCTGAGCCTTCTGGCGCACGGTATCGGACATAAATTTTCCCCTCGTTTCGAGTATTAATTACGGTTCACACCTTCACGCGCCAAACGGTCGCGCAATACTTCAATTTCAACATCTAGCGATGACTTGTCATCCAGCAGCATTTTGTCGGTTCGCGCCGCAAAAGTGGTTTCAAGATCGTCGAGCAAAGCTTCGTAGTCTTGGCGCGCCTCTTCATTCTTATTGCGCGCGTAGAGATCGGCAAATTGAGACGTCGCGTCGCGCGCGCCCAAAAGGTAAACTCCGAGGTACTTGCGTGCACCCGTTAAATCGCGTGGATCATCTTCGACAACTCGGAACATCTGTCGCGCCGTGTCTGCAAATCTGTCGACCCGCCGAGATAGGGCAGGGACACCTGCGCCTCGAATTGCGTCGCGCATGGCTGTCAAATGGCGCTCGGCTTCATCCACGGCCTTAGCAACGCGATCGGTCTGAAACGCGCTTCCTTCGGGGACGCCCTTATCTTTCAGCGGATCCGCCCCGAAGGCCATGAAGTGTAGGGCGGTTCCCAAGATAGCGAACAAAATAGGGTTCAAAAGCGAGAACGATGTGGGATCCATTCCTGCGACGGCCAGTCCAAGTCCTGTAAAGGCGGAAGCGAAAATCTTACGCGGGATTGCTGGGCGTTTTGCGACGCGGCGCGCGTCAAAGGCTTCTTCGGCCTGAAGGCCTTCTCGTGTAAGCCATGCGGCGAGCATGAGCGTGCCGAAACCCAACAAATCGAGTGCCATGCCTATAGGCTCTTGTTGAAACGCTGTGATGACGAGAATGCCGGGGATCAGGAAAAGCATGTTGACCCGCGCGCCTGAACGACGTCGTCGTTGGGTAGGTGCCTGCGGCGCGTCGGGCGCAGCGTTTGGACTGTATTTGCCGCCAAACCGTTCCGCCATCAGGAAGCTCCGGAGGCTGCGACGTAGGCTATAAGTGCCAGAAGAAGAAAAAACGACAGCTTTTGCATTGTGCCTCCGCGGCCCCCTAACCGATCATCTGGCAGCGTATTCAACGCGGCAACGCCTTTGGATAGCACAAAGATCGCGCCCGCAACTATGGCGAAAATCATTACCAACAGGGCCAGTTTCGGCATCATATTCAGACATCCTTTCGGCGCTGAGCGTTATATAAGGGTTTGAAAGAGCGCTTGCCAGTGCACGGCCTGGAAACCCAAGATCAGGGCGAATTCTCGCGTCGGGTTCGATCTACGCGCTTTCGCGATGCTTTCTTTTTGTCGGGTGCCTCAGAGACTTGGTCCATGCCCAATTGGTCCCGCAGGACTTTTGCTTTGATCTCTTCGACCTCGCCGGCTTTTAGTTCGCCAAGCCGAAATGGCCCGTAGCTGACACGGATTAGGCGGTTCACCATCAAGCCAATACTTTCCATAGCCCGTCTGATTTCCCGGTTCTTGCCTTCGCGAAGCCCAACCGTGACCCAGGCGTTGCTGCCTTGCTGACGGTCAAGAGTCACATCCATTGGCTGGAACCGTTCTCCGTCTATCGTGATTCCGCGGCGCAATGGCTCAAAGGTCGCATCATCAGGAGAGCCTTTGACGCGCGCGCGGTACTTGCGCAGCCATCCTGTCGAGGGCAGTTCAAGCTTGCGTTTTATTTCTCCGTCGTTGGTCAAAAGGAGCAGGCCCTCAGACGTCAAGTCTAGACGTCCGATCGTCATGACGCGGGGCATCTCCTCGGGCAGATCGTCAAATATCGTTGCGCGCCCTTTTTCATCGCTCGCGGTCGTGACAAGGCCAGATGGTTTATTGTAGCGCCAAACACGCGCCGGTTCAGCTTCGCGCACTGGTTTGCCATCCACGATAATGCGGTCGCTGGGCACGACGTTTTGTGCGGGGCTGGTCAACGTCTTGCCGTTCAGCGAAATGCGTCCGGCCTCAATCATGCGCTCGACCTCGCGGCGCGAGGCGACACCGCGGCGGGCGAGGACTTTGGCGATGCGCTCGCCGGGGACGGAGGAATTGCTCATCCAATCGCCATAACGTGGGCCAAGGGAATTGGAAAGCACGGGCGGGGTGTGCTTGCGTTGAAAGGATCTACGCGGCATCACGAGACATGAGTTTCAAAAGCTACATGGCAGCTGCGTTGGATGAGGCCAAACGGGCAGGAGACCGGGGCGAAGTGCCCGTCGGCGCTGTGCTGGTCGGGCCAAAGGGTAATGTTTTGGCGAGTGCTGGAAACCAGACACGTGGATTATCGGACCCGACGGCTCATGCGGAGGTTCTTGTGATTCGCGAGGCTGCAAAACTTCTTGGTTCAGAGCGTCTTACGGGTTGCGATCTCTATGTAACCCTTGAGCCCTGCGCGATGTGTGCCGCGGCAATTTCGGCCGCGCGTGTAAGGCGGTTGTACTACGGTGCAAGAGATCCGAAATCGGGCGGTGTGGAGCATGGGGCGAAGGTGTTCTCACATAAGCAGTCCCATCATGTTCCCGAGGTATACGACGGCATTGGCGCAAGCGAGTCGGCCGAGATGCTAAAAGCATTTTTTGCGGGTCGGCGCGACTGATGGACTGGACGCGCGCGATCGATGGCTACTGTGAACGCACCGACGCGAGTTATTGGTCGGAACCCATCAATGCGGTGACCAACCTTGCCTTCATTGTGGTTGCTTTGATCATGTGGCGCCGAACGGCGGGCATGCCTGCGGGACGCTGGTTGTCCGGGGTTTTATTTGCGATCGGGGTGGGCTCGTATCTCTTTCACACCCACGCGACGGCTTGGTCCGCGACGCTCGATGTCTTACCGATTGCGGTCTTCACATTGAGCTTCATTTACATCGCGAACCGGGATTTTTGGGGCTGGCCAGTTTGGGGCGCCGCTTTCGGAACATTGGCGTTCATTCCCTATGCCGCTGTTTTGACACCTGTCTTTAACAGCCTGCCGTTTTTCACAATATCATCAGTCTATTGGGTTTTGCCGGTATTGATCGCTGCTTATGGTATCTTGCTTCGCCGTCGTGCGTCTGAAACCGGACGGGGATTGCTCATTGGGGCCGGACTGCTGACGCTGTCACTGGTCTTTCGTTCGCTGGACGAGATTCTGTGCCACCATATTCCATCGGGAACACATTTCGGTTGGCATATCCTGAATGGAATCATGTTGGGCTGGATGATCGAGGTTTGGCGCCGTCACAGAATGAGAGATGCATAAAGCGGAATCGCGATCATTGAGAGCAACGTTTGGAAGACCAGGATGTCTGCATAGAGCTCGGTGTCGCCGCCCATAGCGCGCGCCACCACATATCCGTTGGTGGCTGCGGGTACGGCCGTGATTAGCAGGCCAGCAAGGGTTTCCGTCGCGGAGAGGCCGAAGATGCTAGCGAGGCCCAAGAAAACTAATGGAACAATGACGGGACGCAGTAGGGCTCCGATCAAGATAGGCGCGGTGATGCGCTTCAACCGGCCCCAGGAGATCCCGGCACCGACTACGAGGAGTCCAATACCGAGGGCTGCGCGGCCAATGATATCGAGTGTTTCAGATATTGGCGTCGGCAGATCAAAAGGCGCGGCATTGAGTGCAAGGCCGATTCCGCAGCCAATGACGAGAGGGTTTGTGACGACAACTTTTAAAACGCGCCGTGGGCCCGTGGAGCCGCTGCAGAGCCAAGCAAGAACGAGGATGTTGCTGACGTTGATCAGGGGGATCAGCACCGACATTCCAACAGCAATGAGAAGCAAGACTTCCGGTCCACCGAGTAGTTCGGCGGCGGAGAGGGAAATGAAGGCGTTCCAACGGGTCGTGGTTTGAAAAATCGTCGAGAGCGAAGCGGCGGACAAATTCTCAGCCGATAGAATTAATCTGACGCCGAGCCCGAGAAGACCGGCCGCGATGACCATGCAAACAAGTGCTCCGGCCAAAGGACCGATGCGTTCGGAAGAGAGATCCGCAGTCGCAATTGAATGGATCAGGATCGCAGGGATGAGGACGCGAAAGCTAAGTTGCTCAATGCCAGTCCAGTGCTCGGCTTTTAGCAGTCCGGTGGCCTTCGCCGTCCAACCCGCCAGAATCGCGAGCGCGATGGGCAGGATCGCAAGGGC
>JABDPD010000035.1 GCA_013042895.1 Boseongicola sp.
GTCATGGTCTCGGTCCTGATCAGAGGTCAGTTGTGCGGATAGGTTTTTGCGGTTCGTAGAGTCCTCGGCGAAGCCGTAACTCCGCGCATGCTGGGACGTGACAGCCCGCTTGGGCAAAAGGTCTGCAGCGGCGTCACCCATGAAACGGTCATGGGTCGCGATGCCAGTAGTACTAATTTTTTCATCTTCATATCAGAAGCTTATGATGCCTCGCCGAGGCGCTCCCCTGTATTGGCGTCAAACAGGTGGCAAATCTCGGCGGGTATGTTTGCCGTCACAGGGTCGCCGATCTCAGCACGGAATTCCTTGTGCGCTTTGACAGATATCATAGCGCCGCCTGCCTTGACCGTGACCATCGTCGCATCGCCCAGTAGTTCGAGCGAATAGATGGGTGCCGTGACGGCGCCGGTGTCAGCCAGACCCGCGTCTTCGGCGCGATAGCCTAGTGTGACTGGGCCGGAATGATGCGCAGGCAATCCTTCGATGCGGACGTTCTTGCCCTCGAAAACGCCGTTCGACATCGCTCCTTCCATCAAGCACATTGCAGGGTTGCCGATGAAGCTGGCGACGAATGTATTGGCGGGTTTGTCATAGATATCGGTCGGCGTTCCGACTTGCTGCACGATGCCGCGCGACATGACTACAACGCGGTCCGCAAGGGTCATAGCTTCGATCTGATCGTGGGTCACGTAAACTGTTGTAACCTTTAGCTCATGACTAAGGTTTTTGATCTGAGCGCGGGTCGAGACGCGTAGCTTGGCGTCAAGGTTCGAGAGTGGCTCGTCCATGAGGAAGACGTTCGGCTGACGCACGATTGCGCGGGCGAGAGCCACACGCTGGCGTTGGCCGCCGGACAATTCTGCGGGACGGCGATGCAAGAACTCAGTGAGTTCGACCATCTCGGCGGCGCGGCGCACCATTGCATCGTGATCGCCTTCCACTTTGCGAACCTTCAAAGGAAAACGAACGTTTTCGTAGACGTCGAGGTTTGGATAGAGCGCGTAGCTTTGGAACACCATTGCAACATCGCGGTCTTTGGGGTCGAGGTCGTTCACCCGCTTGCCGTCGATCAGAATGTCACCTTCGGTAGCATCTTCGAGGCCGGCGATCATCCGCATCGTCGTGGTCTTGCCGCAGCCCGATGGACCGAGCAGTACGAGAAACTCACGGTCGGCGATTGTCAGGTCGAAATTATCTACCCCGATAAAATCACCCCAACGCTTGTTAATGTTACGAAGTTGGACTTCAGCCACGGCGTATCCCCCTGTTGGATGCGTTCATATTGCATACGGTTGCAATCGTAATGGTATTTCTAGATTCGGCGCAAGACCTATGTTTCGAGGCTCACTTTCTTGGCCTTGTGCCAATATTGTTCTTGCCAGAAGGGGCATTCATGCCGTGTAATTGCATGCGTATGCACAAAGCTTGCGATTCGGTTCGCTTGCACTGCACCATGCGCGAGGCGACATCACAGTCGCCCTAGAGAACAGGTCCCTCAAATGAAGGGGCGAAAGACACAGGGGGTCTTTTGACCATGAACTTTATGAAAACAACCGCGGCATCCGCAGCCATCGTGCTGATGGGATCGACCGCTTACGCTGATTGCGGGATCGCAAGCGGCAACGTCAACATTCTCGGAAACGAGTTTGGCGCGATTCAGGCGCTTGTCGCAGGTGCAAAAGAATGCGCCAGTGGTTCGGTGACAGTTGAAAGTAACCTCACGACCGAGCACCGCGACATTCAGGTCGCTGCGCTGACAGCAAACCCGGCGCAGTACACATCTGCGATCGTGGCAAATTCGTCCATCGTTCCACTTCTGAACGAAGGTCTGGTTCGCCCGCTTGACGATTTGATCGCCAAGCATGGCGCAGGCATCAAGGACACGCAGAAGATCACGATCGACGGTAAGGTTATGGCGATTGCCTTTATGGCGAATGCCCAGCACCTTTACGTACGTCAGGACATTCTAGACGAAGCAGGTCTTGAGATTCCGTCCACGTATGAGGAAGTCATTGCCGCCGGCCAGGCGATCAAAGACGCAGGCCTGATGGAGCATCCGTTTGCGATGAACTCCAAGACTGGCTGGAACCTCGGCGAAGAGTTCGTGAACATGTACACGGGCACAGGCGGCGAGTTCTTCAAGCCCGGCACTGCCGAGCCTTCGATCAATAACGAGAACGGTGTGACCGCGCTGAACACGTTGAAAGCGCTGGCGGACCTGTCGAACCCGGACTTCCTGACGTTTGATTCAAACGCGACAGGCGCAAGCTGGGAAGCTGGTAACATCGCGATCGCTCAGCTCTGGGGCAGCCGCGCATCGGGTATTCTTGATAACGAAGGGT
>JABDPD010000045.1 GCA_013042895.1 Boseongicola sp.
TGGCGTTGAAGACGCGGAAACTTGGCTTAAGGGCGTCAAAGCCAACCTTGCCAAAGACCCTGAAGGCAACGACCGTGCTCAGGTTAAGTCAATCTGGGCTGGCGAATGCGACATTTCGCTTGGCAATACCTACTACATGGGCGCGATGCTGGCCGATGAAGAACAAGCCGAATGGGCGAATTCTGTGCAGATTGCATTCCCGACATTCGCAGACAACCAAACAACGCACGTCAACGTGTCCGGTGTTTCGATGACTGCCAGCGCCCCAAACCGCGAAAACGCAGTCAAGTTCATGGAGTTCTTGGCATCGCCAGAAGCCCAAAACATCTACGCGTCGGTGGTGCACGAGTATCCGGCATCTTCCGCGGCTGAGCCCTCAGAGTTGGTGGCAAGTTGGGGTGGATTTACGCCGGATGACACGAACCTCGCCGCCATCGCAAGTCATCGTGGCGAGGCTCTTAAGATGGTTGAGCGCGTAGACTTTGACGGTGGCGCCGGTTCTGGCGGTTAACCTTGGCTACCTAAAGAATTTGTCTGGCGCATGGACTGGACAACACTGCGGGGCGCGGCCAATGTGCGGCTCTCAAATCGGAGACCGGCATGACCACGCCCCGCAAAATCATTATCGACACAGACCCCGGGCAAGACGATGCAGTGGCTATCCTGCTCGCTCTTGCATCGCCTGAAGAAATTGATCTCCTCGGCGTTGTGGCAGTCGCTGGCAACGTGCCGCTTCCTCTTACCGAGAAAAACTCACGCATTATCTGTGAGTTAGCTGGCCGTTCGGATATGCCGGTTTTTGCAGGTTGCGACGCACCGATGAAGCGCAAGCTGGTCACAGCCGAGCATGTTCATGGAAAAACAGGGCTCGACGGACCACAGTTGCCAGAGCCGACGATGCAGCTTCAGGCGCAGCACGGCGTCGACTTCATCATCGAAACCCTTCGCGCCGAACCCGCCGGAACGGTGACATTGGTACCAATTGGCCCGCTCACAAACATCGGAGTCGCCTTTAGACGCGCACCTGACATCATCGAGCGAGTTCAGGAGGTCGTGTTAATGGGAGGCGCCTATTTTGAGGTAGGAAACATCACTCCTGCAGCCGAGTTTAACATCTACGTCGACCCAGAAGCTGCTGATATCGTGTTTAAATCCGGCGCGCCAATAACTGTGATGCCTCTGGATGTGACCCACAAGGCCCTGACCAGCGCCAAATGGATCTCAGATGTGAAAGCACTGGATACGAACGTCGGACATATGGTTGCCAGCTGGACAGATTTTTTTGAGCGCTTCGACACTGAGAAGTACGGATCACAAGGCGCACCGCTTCACGACCCTTGCACGATTGCGTACTTGATCGACCCTGGCCTGTTTCAAGGCCGTTTCATCAATGTCGAGATTGAAACCACGTCGGAACTTACCCTTGGCATGACCGTCGCGGATTGGTGGGGCGTGACGGATCGCGAGCCAAACGCGATGTTCATTGGTTCTGTGAATGACACCGGCTTCTTCAGACTTCTAACCGAGCGACTGGCCCGTTTGTGAGCCTGCTCCACCCACCCGATCCTAGCTGGTCTGAAACTGCAGACGCTGAGATAAACGGCCTGAAAGCACATGTGGCAGGATTGATGGAAGTACACCACATTGGCTCAACCTCGGTTCCAGGACTGCCAGCCAAACCGATCGTCGACTTGATGCCTGTGTTTGAGGATTCCGATGCGCAGATGAGAGCACAGTACTCTTTTCAGTCATTGGGCTTTGAATGGTTGGGAGAGTTCGGCCTTGCTGGACGATCCTACGCCAGAAAATCTGACCCAGAGACCGGAACCCGGCTTGTTCACGTTCACGGCTACGTCAAAGGCCATAACGATATCGCCCGCCACCTTGCTTTCCGCGATGCACTTCGAGAGAACGCCAGCCTCAGGGCCGCCTATACTTCCGTAAAGGCCGCATGCGCCGCGCGTCATCCAGAGGGCGGAGCGGCCTACGGCGCGTGCAAATCGGGATGGATCAACAAGACCGAGGCGCACGCTCTCGCTCGCACGCAAAAGACTAATACATGACCCAGCTACTTCACCTTGCCACGCTTGAAGATACCGACAAACTTGCGCCAATGATCGCGGCCTACCACGATTTGGAGGGCATTGAGACCGATGAAGACCACCGCCGTGCCGCCATAACGCCACTTCTTGAAGGCTCACCCCACGGCGCGATCTGGTTGATTGGCCCCAAAATGTCACCCGTCGGGTACGTCGCAGTGACCTTCGGATGGTCCATCGAAATGGGCGGACTTGATGGCTTTATTGACGAGCTATGGATCCGCGAAAAGGTCCGTGGCCGTGGAATGGGAAGCGAGGCCGTCGCAACTTTGAAAAAGTCACTAAAAGATGCGGGACTGATGGCTCTGCATCTGGAAGTCTCGCCCCAAAACACTCGCGCCGAAGAACTCTACGGTCGGCTTGGATTTGCGCGACGCCCCTTCAATCTGATGACGTGGACTGGCTGAAGCCCTATCTATCATTCATGACTCTGCATATTCCCTTTGATAACAGCTACGCCCGTCTCGATGAGCGGTTCTACACAAAAATGGAGCCGACCGAGGTCAAAGACCCGTCACTGATCGCTCTAAACAATGCTTTGGCACGTCAACTTGGCCTAGATCTTGAAGAATTGGGATCAGACGATGGCATCGCGGCTCTTGCCGGCAACGCTGTTCCAGATGGGGCGGACCCGCTCGCGCAAGTGTATGCAGGTCACCAGTTTGGCGGTTGGTCGCCGCAACTTGGAGACGGTCGTGCACTTCTACTTGGTGAGGTCGTAGCGCCGAACGGCAAACGTTTTGACATTCAACTAAAGGGGTCCGGTCCTACCCCTTATTCTCGCATGGGTGATGGACGGGCATGGCTTGGACCTGTCCTGCGTGAATACATCATGTCTGAAGCAATGCACGCGCTGACCATTCCAACGACGCGCGCCCTTGCAGCCGTCGCGACCGGCGACATTGTCCTGCGTGAAACGCCCCTGCCCGGAGCGATCTTAACACGGGTCGCGTCTAGCCATATTCGCGTCGGCACGTTTCAGTACTTCGCTTCCCAAAAGGACGAAGAAGCCCTAAAAGCCCTTACTGAATATGCCATTGCGCGGCACTACCCCGAAGCCGAGGATACGCTTTCGTTTCTGGATAGCGTCATTCGCAGACAAGCAGATCTCATCGCCAAATGGATGGGCGTGGGGTTCGTTCATGGAGTCATGAACACGGATAATATGACGATCTCAGGTGAGACCATTGACTATGGCCCATGTGCGTTCATGGACC
>JABDPD010000048.1 GCA_013042895.1 Boseongicola sp.
GAAAACTGGCCTGCGCTGTTCGAATGCAAGGCCGACCGCGCCGTTTACAATGAACAACCCAACAACAAAACTCAGAAGTCCGAAAGCAGTCAAGTTGAGATGAAAACTGTCGGTCAAGCGTGCTAGATCCGCTGCGGAGTCAGAGGTATTGCGCACTAGATCTGGTGCGATTTCGAGAAGCGGAGCCCGTCGAAGAGGCTGTCGATCGAGTAGCGTTAAATAGGATATTGTCTCATTATTTGTAAGGGTTTGAGCGACCGCAATGTCCATGACTGCGAGGCCTGGTGCTAGGCCATCGATTGCGCGCACTCGATCTGCAAAATTGCCAAGGCGGTCGGCGGTAGCGGGCGCCGCTAGGATCAGGCCGCTGGGGCCCAGGAAATCCGCTATCCCCACTTCAGCGACAGCGGACCCCACGGGGTTTCCCGGCAAGATCGTGAAGGGATCAATGCCAATGATGCGGACCCGACCATCGCTGCCAGAAACCCATCCATCCAGGACGGGGCTAACCAGCCAACCGTTTTGCCGAAGCGCGATAAAGGTCTCAGGTTGAATATTTTCACCGGTAATTGATACCAGCGTTTCTTCGCCACCAAGGATGTTCTCGGCGTCGTCGTAGCTCTGGCGTGCTTCGGCGTTGATGGCCTGAACGCCCGACCAAAGTGCGGTCGCAAGGGCTAGACCTAGGATCAGCGTGAGCAGCTGGAATGGGTGGCGCTTCCAGTGCGAAAGGAGTGTCCAGATAACCGTGCGAACCATTACTGAACCTCTCCTCTGCTGAGATGGAGTTGACGGTCCGCGCGAGCCGCTAATCGATTGGAATGTGTGACGATCAACAAGGCCGTTTGTTGATCTCTTGCACTGCTCAAAAGTAGGTCAAAAACTTGGTCACCGCTTTGCTCATCAAGGTTACCGGTGGGCTCGTCCGCCAAGATAAGCTTTGGTGCTGCTGCGACCGCACGGCCGATTGCTACGCGTTGTTGTTGGCCACCGGAGAGTTGCTCGGGGTACTTTGACAAATGTTCGGCGAGACCCAGCGATGCGGCAAGGCTAGGAAGGTCTGTCCCTACACCTGAAAGCCTCGCTTGAAAAGTGAGGTTTTGAGCGACGGTGAGTGAAGGGATGAGGTTGAATTGCTGAAATATGATACCGATTTTTCGGCGGCGTAGGGCGGCGTTTTCGGAATCAGAGATCTCACCTAAATCATTGCCATCAATCGAGATTTCCCCGGAGTCTATTGGCTCCAATCCGGCGATCATGTGCAGCAGAGTTGACTTGCCGGACCCGCTTTCTCCGGTGAGGGCAAGGACCTCGCCGGCGGCGAGGGTGAGGGAGACATCTTTAAGGATGGAGACGTCACCGAAGCGCTTGTTAACGGAATTTACTGACAGAACCATCCATCAAACCTATCTCGGTTTCCGGGCGCGAACAGGGGTCAATCGACGGTGAGACCAGATGGCACAGTTTCCGGACGTCCCAATGGCAAAGAATTGGCGGTTTTTCCGGTCAGGCTTTCCAGAAAAGCGACCAAATTGGCCACCTCGCTGTCGCTGATTTGAACTGGGGTGATGTCGACTTTTCGACGTTGACGCACCATTTCTCGCGTGTCGTATTGGACGGCAAAGTCCGCACGCTCTAGCCACGGAACGGACGGAAGATTGGCAAGATCACGGTCCCATCGATCGATAGCCGTGATGGGATCGAGATGATGGCGAACAATCCCTTCCAATGTCGGGTAAGCGCCGTTGTGTCCGTACGGCGCTGTTAAAGCTACATTTCTCAGCATTGGCGTGCGAAAGCGATAGGCGTCTTCAAGCCTGTCGCTTTCACCCATAAACCCGACATCGCGAGGTTGAGGATCAAAACGACGTGTCTTTCCGGGGCCAAATGCAGGAAGGGCCAGGGCATGGAACTTCTGGTCCGACATGAGTGGACCAGCGTGGCAGGACGCACATCCCGCGTCGCCATAAAACAAGTCCATACCGGCCTTGGCGGCAGGGGTCAGGGCCGTTTCATCACCTGCGAGAAAAAGGTCAAAGCTGCTGTCGAAGTTTTTCCACTCGGTTCCCATGAACGCAGCAAGCGCGTTTGCGATATCGACGATTTCTACATCTTCGGGAGTGTTGATATCATCAAACGCTTTAACGAACATTAATCCGTAGTCCGGAATGGTTCTCACAGCCAAAGCGATGATCGGCCAGGCGTTGTCGATACGGTCGTTGATGGCACCGCCCACTTCATTCTCTTTGGGAGCGCCAGCCATTTCGAAACGCGCGGTCAGTGGGAAAAGAGCCTGGGCGGCGAGAATGGTTTCGAGGCCTTCTGGCAACCACTCTTCGGCAGGAGAATTGAAGCCGTTTCCGAAGATATCTGACTCAGACAGGCGGCCGTCATGGAACAGAACTTCGATGTTCTTCGCTCCAAGATTCCAGAGCGCCGGGGCATTGCGTGGAATGCGTTTTTCGATACGGTCTTCACCAACGCCTGCTGTGCGTTTAGGGCCTAAGCCCTCGCCGCCCTCGCCAATGCCGAGGCTTAAGCCATCTGTGCCGCCAAGGTCGTGATGGTGGCAGGTGCCGCAGGAGATATTTCTGTTGCCCGACAGGATCTTGTCATAGAATAAAAGTTGACCGATTTTGGCCTTTTGGGGATCAAATGCGATGAAATCATCGTCTGTGAGAGGCCGCGGAAGATCAGCCGCCGAAACGGGCAGGGCGATGCAAAGGGCAAGGATATGAAGCAAGCGATTCACTGGGTCATACTGGCAGGTGCTGCCGCGCTAGCAAGCCCTGTTTGGGCCGAAATCGAAACGGCGCGCAACCTCATGGAGTCCGGTCGTTTTGAGGAGGCGATGCAGGAATTCCTGCCGATGGCGCGCTCGGGGAATGCGGATGCGGAAGAGTTGATTGGTGTGATGTACGCTTTGGGGTTGGGTGTTGAGCGTGATCCTGAGCGGGCGTTTGAGTGGTATTTGCGCTCGTCCTTGAAAGGGCATCCCGGTGCGCAATCGGGACTAGGCTGGTACTATGAACTGGGGCTTGGGATGCCGGCTCCGGATCTGGTGCGGGCGTATCTTTGGTACGGCTTGAGTACCATCGGTGGCGATCCGGATGCGGCTATCTCATTGGAAGAAATACAAAAAAGAATGACGCAGGAACAGATCGATCGCGCTGAAGTGCTCATAAACGATTACAAGCCCTGGATGTATCCATTCCGGTGAATTCGTTAAGGCTAGCCATGTGATGGGTTAGTGTTAGAGCAGGTTCTGAGGCCGTAAGCCGCGCTACAGCGGCGGGCGAAATGCGCGTATTGCTGAAGTCGGTACAACGTCGGTATCGCGTCGGTATTACGTCGGTGCGAGCGTGCTCCGGATTAGGGTTTCGTTTATCAACATGAAGGTTGGCTTGGAACTGTCAGATTTAAAGCACCTTTTGCACGTTGGATTGTTGCACCCCGGTAATCCAGTTGACTTGGCCACGCTTTGCCCCCATGTCCCCCTCACGACGTTCCTGCCGCGTGAGCAGGCCGCGCCCTTTTGAGGTGCGAGGCGTCAGACCAATCTTGGCACCCACCTCACGCAGGGGTCCGGCGCGACGACGAGCCAGCGGCATACGGCCTGTGGTTCAGAGCGGCGCGCAACCTGACTGCGACTTTGCCGCCCGTTTTGGGCGGCGGTGCGAACTATATGGGCGCGACCATTTTGGCGCGCCGGAAATGTGAAGACTAATGGACTTTGATATGCTGGGGCTTCAGCCCCGTATTGTGGCGAAACTCGCTGAGCAGGGGATCACCGATCCCACCCCGATCCAAAAGAAGGCGATCCCTTATGCGATGCAAGGGCGCGACGTAATGGGGCTGGCGCAGACCGGCACCGGGAAGACCGCGGCGTTTGGATTGCCGCTTATTCACACATTGATGAAAATGGGCGTGAAGCCCGAGGCAAAATCAGCGCATGGTCTGATTTTGGCACCGACGCGCGAGTTGGCGAAACAGATCTCGGACAATCTGAAGGCCTACACGAACGGAACGCACCTAAAGATCGGTCTGGTTGTTGGCGGGCAGTCAATTAACGTGCAAATTCAGAGACTTCTGCGCGGAACGGACTTGTTGGTTGCGACTCCAGGACGGTTGATTGACCTGATTGACAGGCGCGCGGTGCGATTGGATCAGACGAAGTTTCTGGTGCTGGATGAGGCCGACCAGATGCTGGACATGGGTTTTATCCATGCGCTGCGCCGGATTGCTCCGCTGTTGTCTTCAGAGCGGCAAACGATGCTGTTCTCGGCGACGATGCCCAAGCAGATGAACGAGTTGGCGGATGCCTATCTGACGGATGCCGTACGCGTTGAGGCGGCGCCTCCGGGCAAGCCGATTGAGAAGATTAACCAAGGGTTGCACTACGTGGCGCAGTCCGAAAAAACGCGTTTGCTGATTGAGTATCTGGATGATCACCGCGAAGAAATGGCGTTGGTTTTTGCGCGCACCAAGCATGGCTCTGAGCGGTTGATGAAGGCGCTTGTGAAGGCGGGATATGCGGCAGGCTCGATCCATGGCAACAAATCTCAGGGGCAGCGTGACCGCGCGATTGCATCTTTCAAAACGGGGGAATTGACGGTTCTGGTTGCGACGGATGTGGCGGCGCGGGGCCTGGATATTCCGGGCGTGCGGCATGTTTATAACTATGATTTGCCCAACGTGCCGGACAATTATGTGCACCGGATTGGACGCACGGCGCGTGCTGGAGCGTCGGGACGTGCAGTGGCGTTTTGTTCGCCTGACGAGATGAAAGAACTGCGCGACATCGAAAAAACGATGAAGAAAGCGATCCCTGTGATCGGAGGATCGGCACCGGCGCAATATGTCGAAGGGAAGTCCGGCGGACGTCCGGGCGGTAAGCCGGGTGGAGGGCGTCGTGGCGGCAAGCCCGGCGGGCAGGGGAAATCCGGCGGGAATGCGGGCGGAAACCGTCGGCGTCGTAATCGACGGGGTGGACCTAAGGGTAAGTCTGCGGCTTAACCTTCGTTAATTCACACCTAATAACGCAGAGGCGAGGGGAGCCGGAGACATGGCGAACAACAAACGACATCCGCTGACACGCATTCTCGATGTGCAGTCGCGCTTCTTCATCCCGGTCTGGCGGCGCGTTGCACTGATTGGCCTTTGCTGGGGGTGGGCGGCATTTGAAGTGACGCTTGGAAACAACCTTTGGGCCGTTCTGTTCGTATTGATCGGGCTGTATTGTGCGCATCAGTTCTTCATAGCCTTCGATCCTCCGGAGGAAGACGAAGAAGGCTGAGTCGCAAAGCTGCTTTAATCCGGCGGCAGGGTAATCGTGCCGATGACGTGGCTTTGTCGCAGGGGCATGGCCTTGTACATGATTTCGACCGCTGTCGTTGCGATGCCTTCACCGGTTATACCGTGATACTTCACTGAGCCGGTTTGAATGATCCAGCTGTTCGCGGCGCCCTGTTCTCCGGCCTGCCATTCCATCGTGAAGGTGTCGTCGCCTTCGCCATAGATGCAGATACCTTCGATGCTTCCGCTTCCATCCCGGTGGCCGAAACCTGATCCGATGCACCGAACGGGACCTTCCGCGATTGGGCCCTGAATGACTTCGAAGTAGCCATCGTTATCCTGAGCGAAGAAGATCTTGTCGGCGAGTTGATAGGTCTCCTGATTCATCCGGTAAATATTGTTAACTTCGAATGCCTCCTGAGCCAGACCAGAGCCAGCAGTGAGTGTTAGCGCGAGTGCTGCTGCGATTGATTACGTATTTATGATCATCCCGCTGTTTGTTTGAGCATACGGTCTTTGCGCCAATATCCCTAATCATAGGTTCGCCCGGCGCGGCGGTCTGATGATTGATGCAAGTCAACGCAGGCATACTGCCTTGGCGCTAGGATAGAGCATCTCAATATCGAAAGGACGCAGTGTGTTTAACAAGATTGTTGTCGGCATTGATGGTTCTGAGATGTCAGAGAACGCGCTTCGATTGGCGTGTAGTTTGGCGCAAAAATACGATTCTGAATTGCATCTGGTGCATACGCCGCAACCACATACCGTCGCTTTTGCGATGGGGGCGGTGGCGGGGTATCACGCCGTCACAACCATGCCTGACCCTGCGGAAGTGCGTGAGGCTGCTGAAAAAATCCTGAGCAAAGGTAAAGAGATAGCCGCGGAAGTCGGGTGTACGATTACCGAGACTTACATGGATGTGGGCGACCCTGCAGACGAGATCGTGGCCTGTGTGAACAAGGTCGGTGCGGACTTGATTGTGACTGGGCGCCGCGGACTTGGAATGCTGGGCTCGTTGGTTCAAGGCAGCACGTCGCAACGGATTAACCATCTTGCGACATGTGCCTGTTTGTCGACAGTTTAGTGAGCCGATAGGTGCGGGTTGCGTCAAATACTTCGTTTGAAGTTTGGTTAGTTTGGTTCTTCCGCCTCTTTGACCTTGGCGATGATCCGGCGCATGTAATCGAGGAACTCTTGAGTCTCCTTTTCGGAGAAATCGGCGAGTATCTCTTGGTTGATCTGCATTGCGGCCAAATGGGCCGGGTCGCGGATTGAGCGCCCCTGATCAGTCAGGTGGATTGTGCGCGCTCTTGCATCTGCAGGATGCTCCTTTCGAACTATCAGCCCGTCGCGCTCCATTCTGGTCAGCGTGTTGGCAAGCGTTGCCTGCTCTATGTCGAGCATCGCCAGAAGCTCTTTTTGAGTTAAGCCGTCCTGTTCCCACAAAGCCAGTAGCGCCGGGAATTGACCCGGAACAATTCCGAGCGGTGCTATGCGGGTGCGCAATTTTTCCACCAGGAGTCGGCCCAAGTTGTTTACGAGGTATCCCGCCGATGACATGCGATCAAATTTCATGTGGCTCCTTTAGCATTGCATGGCTAGCTATGTAATAATATATAGCAAGCTATTCAAACCAAATCGAGAGAGGCTTGGAGGTGAGAGTACTGTTAGCAACTTGTGCGTTATTTCTGGCACTGCTCACCGCCGTCACTGCTCAATCAAACGAGCCGACATCGGGACGCGAGCTTGCTGAATTGATCTATGGCTCTTTTGAGGAAGACGCGAAAGGCACTGCCGATATGGGCGAGTTCGTAAACTTCGGTGAGGACATCTTTGTGTCCATTGACTACGATGAAGGCGGGTCAATTGATCCGAGCGAGTTTACCGAATGGGACTTCAGCTTCATCACCGCGGATAAAGGACAGGAACGCGCCTATCAAACTTCGCAAAAGATCTACTTTTCGATCTGGGATCACAACGGGGATGGCGAGATCGCGCAGCGTGAATACGACAAATCGATGGTGTGGGATTTCCAGCGTGCGGACACAAACGACGATGCCTTCTAGTCGCGCGACGAATTTCTCGAAAGCTACGTGATCAACCTCGCCGACCACGTAGCAACTACCGGCCAATAGGCCGTGCCTTTTAGACCTAGGAGACAATTCTCATGAAAAGCTCACCTACTCATTACGGATCAGTTGCCGTCACCATTCATTGGCTTAGCGCAATTGCCATTCTCGCGTTGCTTGGCTCTGGCTTTCGAGCAGCCTCGATGACGGACAGCGCGGCCAAAGAAGCGATATTGACGTTCCACGTCCCGCTCGGGTCAGTGATCTTGCTTTTGACGCTTTTGCGACTGTTTTGGTGGTGGCGTGTCGATCAAAAGCCGATGCCGGTATCTGGTGATCCTGCCTGGCAGACCTTTACCGCGAAGACGATCCACGTTTTGTTCTATGTTGTTATCTTGGGGATGAGCGCAAGCGGCATCGGTATCGTCGCGCTTTCAGGTGCAGGTGGCATACTTTTTGGTCCCGAAGCCGGACCTTTGCCCGATTTCTCACAATTTCCTCCACGCGGACCGCACGGGCTCGGCGCGAGACTAATGCTGGCCCTGTTTGCGCTCCACGCAGGCGCAGCTCTTTATCACCACTTCATCAAGGGTGACGGGCTGATCTGGAGGATGTGGTTCGGCTCTAGAAACGCAGGGTCGGGATCATGAGGAACACGGCGGTCTGTATTCCTGCCAACTATGGGCTGCTGATGAGTTTCAGCTTCTGATAGCCGACAAGAAAAAAGGGCGCCGCGAAGGACGCCCTTTTCGATGCTTTTGATGCGGTAGCCTTAGTTAAGGTCCGCAGCGCGTGCAGCGTCGATTTCGGCTTCGACTTCAGCAACGGAGCCGACGAGAGCTTCGAGGATCTGAGCGCCACCGTCGACGTTCTCTTCGAACCAACCGAAAACAGGTGTCGCGGCTTCCTTGAATGCAGCTTTCTCGGCAGGTGTAGGCACGTAGAGGTCACCGCCACCGTCTTGGAACTCTGCGTATGCTGCGATCGACTTACGCTTAGGCGAAGCAAATGTTGCCTGCTGGAGAGCGTAGAAGCCGTCAACAACGACGCGCTTCATGTCTGCTGGCATGGACTGGAACTTTTCGTTGTTCATGAACCAAAGCGCACCCATGTAGGCGTGGCCGTCGAGGGTCACATACTGGAGACCCGCATCAGGGAATTTCATGCCCATGATGTCGGTGATGCCGTTCTTGGAGCCTTCCACAACGCCCGTCTGGAACGATGTGAACAGCTCAGGCCACGGGATCGGAGTCGGTGACGCGCCAAGGGCTTTCACAAGCTCCTGAGGAAGGTCAGCAACAACGGTCCGGATCTTCAGGCCTTCCATGTCGGATGGCTGAGCGACACGGCGCTGTGTGTTCGCAAAATTGCGCCAGCCGCCCGTGTTACCAACAGTCATCAGGCGGATCATGTCGCCGGAAGCTGCAAGGGTCATTTCTTTCATGGTGTTCATGAAGCCAGTGCCGTTGGCAAGAACGCCTTCCGCGACGCGGTCATCTGACATCAGGTAAGGCAGGTCGAGAACCTGAACGAATGGGAAGATGCCGGACGCACCGCCCGATGTGGAGATGTAGACGTCGATGTTGCCGTCGGCGACACCTTGAAGACATTCCGCACCATTCGAGCAAAGCTGAGTACCGATGAAGACTTCAACTTCAATAGCGCCGTTAGAGGCCTGCTCAACGAAGGTTTTGAAGACGTTCAGTCCGTCCGCATCTTCGTCGTTTTCGTTCGAGTTGGCTGTCGCACGGATTGTGAAATCCTGAGCGCTGGCCATGAACGCCGATCCGGCGAGCAGTGTTGCGGTCAGTGCCGCGGTTGTAAGACCTTTTAGCATGTATCTCTCCCTATTAGGTTGCTTTTGGTCATTGAACGAACCCGGTGATACGCGGGATCGTCATCGAAATGGCCGGGACGTAGGTGATCAGGAAGATCACGAAAATCTCGACGGCGAGGAATGGCATGATAGCTCGGGCGATGGTTTGCACCTTTTCTCCTGAAACGGAGGAGGCGACGAAGAGGACCAGTCCCATGGGCGGGGTTGCCAACCCGACGGTGAGGTTCACCGACATGATGATCGCGAAGTGCACTGGGTGAACGCCGAGATCGACGAAGATCGGACCCAAGATGGGACCGAGGATGATGATGGCCGGTCCGGCATCGAGGAACATGCCCACGATAAACAACAGTATATTGATCAGGAACAGCAGGATCAGTGGGTTTTCAGACAAGCTCAGAATGTAGTCTGCGAGGATTTGCGGTGCGTAGCTAAGCGAGACCACGGTTTTGAAGGCCATCGCGCCACCCACCAGGAGGAGAACAACGGCCGAGGTCATTGCCGAGCGGCTGAGCACATTCGGCAGGTCCTTAAGCTTCATCGTCTTCAGTACAAAGAAAGCGACCACAATCGCGTAGAACACGGCGACTGCTGCGGCTTCGGTTGGTGTGAAGACCCCGAGGAGGATACCGCCAAGTATCAGGATCGGTGTTTGCAGAGGCACAACCGCGCGTTTCGTGACCATGCGGAAATCGCTGTCGATGCGACTACGCATGTTCATCAAAAGCACATGGGCGGCAAAAACGCCTACGAGGAACGTCAAAAGGACAATTGCCGATGATGCATCTTCGCCCGCGAGTCCAGTTGTCCCGCGGAAAAGCGCGAAGATCAGCCAGCCGACGTTGAGGCGCAGCAGGACAAAGCTGGCCCAGTATTCTCGCTGGGTGAGCGTCATGCCCTTCTTGACGATACGTTCGGCTTTGGGCAGGTCGTATTTGTTAGCCAGTAGTCGCACGACCAGCATCAGGCCAAGCCCGACCATGACACCCGGCACAATGCCTGCGAGGAACAGAGCCGCGACGCTTTCGCCCATGACGTACGCGTAGATGATCATGATGCCCGAGGGCGGAATGATCGGCCCAATGACAGACGATGCGGCGGTGACGGCCGCAGCGAAGCGGCGGGTGTAACCTTGCTTTTCCATTGCGGGGATCAGCATGGAACCGAGAGCCGATGTATCTGCCACGGCAGATCCAGAGAGACCTGCAAACAGCATGGACGACAAGATGTTCACGTGGGCTAGCCCGCCGCGAAGGTGACCCATGAGCGCCTGGGAGAACTCAACCAGTCTCTCAGTGATGCCCCCTTTGTTCATCAACTCGCCCGCGAGCATGAAGAATGGGATCGCCATCAACGGGAAGCTGTCCATTCCGTTGTAGACGTTGCGGTAGAGCAGTGTGAGTTCTTTGGTGGGATCGGCGGCCCCTTCGGCAGAGGCCGACAGGAACAGCAGGATGCCCGGTGCAGCAAGCAGACCGAAAAAGACCGGAAGACCGATGGTAAGGAATACGAGGAAGACGGGGAGAAACCAAATCAGCATATCTGTTACTCCACCAAAGTTTCGTCATCGGACTCGATCAGGTCTTTGACCTCACCACCGAGAAGCGTGATTAACGTGCGTAGGATCAGCTCAATGTTGACGATCAACATGAACAGCATCCCGAGAAAGAATGACAACATCATCCAACTGCGCGGAACGCGGCACCACGGCCCCGAACCGACGCCCTTGGCGCCGAGGGCTTCACAAATGCCGGTGCCATTGCCGGGTACGAAAAGAGATGAAGTGGCGAATTTACCGGAGAAGCCGGTAATCTCGCCCCATCCGATCTGAACAGCCATCACAAGGACGAAGCCCGAAATGGTGAGAAGGACGAGGTTGAGCAAGCTGCCGACCGTTTTGGGAAGCGCTTCAACCAGCATGTCGATGGCGACAAACCCACCGATGCGGTACGCCATTGGTGCCATGAGGCCCATCATCCAGAGCATCATAAAGCGCGCGGCTTCATCGGGCCATGGCAAGGCGTTGTTCAGAGCATATCTGAAGAAAACCTGAATTAGGATTGCCAGAACCATCAAGGCAATGGCGACGAGCGAAATTGCGCGTCCGATCCTCAGAACGTAATCGTTCCAAGTTTGGAAGGGCCAAAGAAGCCCATTGAGCAACGCCATTGCGTCTATCCTCCCTAGTGGCCCCGTTTTTTGCTTTTTTGGGGTCCGATCTTCCGACTTACTGTCGGTGCTTACTCACTCTCTGTAAAGCGTCCATATGATCCTTTTGAGAATACAAGTGGATCGCCGCTGTCTGTTTCGGCGCGTGTTACTTCGCCGACAATTATTACGTGATCTCCGCCATCGTGAATAGTTTGGCGCGTGCACTCAAAGCGGGCGAGACAGTTTTCGATCAGAGGCACTCCGTGTGCGTTTTGTGCCCATGAGACTGCGTCAAAAGCAGTGCCGTCGCGGGCGAATGCTTTGCACAGTGCGATCTGATCGTCTTTCAAAACGTGGATGGCGTAGTGCTCGGCGGCCTCGAACGCCGGAAAACGGCGCGAGGATTTGGCCGGAGACCAAAGGACTAGAGCCGGATCAAGCGAAAGCGAGGCAAAGCTGTTGGCCGCGATTGCCAAAGGGCCAGTCTCGGTTTTGCAGGTCACAATGGTAACCCCTGTTGCAAAACAACCCAAAGCATCGCGAAAAGCGCGCTGGGTCTCAAGTGTGGGTGTGAAGGCGGTCATGGCACCTCGTGTCCGACAGCGGCGGAGTAAAGTTCGAACCACGTTTCGCGGTCCATCGGAACTTGCATCGCGTCTTTGAAGGCCTTGATACGATTGATGTTATTTGTGCCCATGACGGGTAAGATGCCCGCGGGATGAGCCAGGAGCCAAGCAGTCGCAACGGCGGCAGAATCGGTTCCGGTATCGTGCGCAATGCGGTTCAGGATCGTCTGGACCGGGCCGTTGCCGGTCATGAGACCACCTCCACCGAGAGGGGACCATGCCATGGGTGCGATCTCGTTTTCCTGCAGGAAGGCAAGGTCACCGTTGGTGAAAGCGTCAAAGCAGGACAGGCTGAGCTCAATTTGGTTTACAACGAGGTCGTTTTCCATGGCCGATTGCAGCAAAGAGAAATCCCATGGGCGAAAGTTCGACACTCCGACAGCGCGGACCTTTCCAGATTCGACCAAAGCATCGAGGGCCGCGCCGGTTTCATGGTGGTCCATGAAAGGATCTTGGCGGTGAATCAGGAGGAGATCGAGGTGATCAGTGTGCATCAACTTTAGTGAACGCTCGACCTGCCGAGCGATGTGCTCGGCCGACGTGTCGTAGTGCTTAACGCGTGCGCTTGGAAATGCGTCGCAAGGCACGACGATATCGGTTTTTGAAATTAGTTCGATCTTGTCGCGCAGGGATGACGATTTCAGCGCCGAACCAAGCAGTTCTTCCGATTTGTAGAGGCCATAGATGTCGGCCTGGTCGATGGTGGTGATGCCCTGCTCAAGACAGGCTTCGATCTTGGCCTGAATGTGGGCAGCAGAAGTGTCGTCAGCCTCATCAAGACGCCACATGCCATATACAATGCGGGAAAAGCTGAAGTCTTCACTAAGATTAACGCGGTCCATTATTTTCTTTCTCCGACACCAAGTGGTGTTGCCGGTGTCGAGGTCGGCACGCGGCCATAAGCCTCTGGAAGGGATACAGTTTTCAATTCGGGAAGAACGCGTTTTCCGAAGTGAACGCACTCATCAATGTGGGGGTAGCCGGAGAAAATGAAGGCACGGATGCCCATTTTTTGATATTCTTCGATCTTGCTGAGAACCTGATCTGTCGAGCCCACGAGAGCCGCGCCGCAACCCGAACGTGCGCGGCCTACGCCGGTCCACATATTGGGTTCGACATAGCCGAATTTGTCAGCCAACTCGCGGGCCTTTGCCTGATGTGCGACGCCGAGCGAGATTGAGTCGTGCGCACGGTCGCGAATGAGCTTGCCATACTCATCATCGAGCTTTGAGACGAGGTGTTCAGCGTATTCCTTGGCCTCGGCCTCGGTGTCCCGCACGATCATGTGGACACGCAGACCATAGTCCAGTGTTCTGCCGTATTTCTCGGCAACAGCGTTTACGTCCCGCATGCGTTGGGCGAGGTTTTCTTTGGGCTCGGGCCACATAAGATAGACGTCGCAATGCTGACCGCAAAGGTCGAGTGCAGCAGGGGAGTAGCCACCGAAATACATCAGCGGGCCGCCGTTTTGCTGGTAAGGTTTTGCGGGGTCGGTTGGGATGTTGTGGAAGTTATAGACTTCGCCTTGGTAGTTAATTTCGTCCTGCGTCCAAGCTTGACGGAGAATTTCGACGACTTCGCGTGACCGCTGATAGCGGAGCTTGCTTTCGGCCACTTCGCCGGGGAAATCGGACGAAATGATGTTGATCGTGAGCCGCCCTTTCATCATATGATCGAGCGTTGCAATGGTGCGCGCAAGCATGATGGGTTGCATCTCGCCGCAACGCACAGCGGCGAGCATATTTATTTTTTCTGTTAGCGGAGCACAGCCTGCTACAAAGCTGAGGGTGTCTTGACCAACCTGATAGGAAGAGGGGGCGAGGATGTTCCGGAAGCCCTGCTTCTCGGCTTCCAGAACAATGTCGCGGCAATGTTCCCACGAAGATCTGAGGGACCCATCCGGCACGCCAAGGTAGGCGTAATCATCTGAACACAATGCAGAAAACCAACTAACCTCGGCAGCATCAAGGTCGGCAGAGGTCACGGGAACGATGGTCATACGAATCTTCTCCGGGGCGTGATTTTTATCTTGCGTAGCATCGTCATTGATATACATCAATAGTGTATCAATTTTCAGATTGGTCTTTTAGGTGCCCGACACGACAGCGCTTCCAAAGTATGTCCAGACCGCCGAGTTGCTGATCCGCGAGATCGCGTCGGGGCGTTTGGCCGACGGTGCGCGGTTGCCTCCAGAGCGTGATATGGCCAACGAAATGGACGTGTCAGTGGGGACTTTACGAAAAGCGTTGAACGATCTGACAGACAAGGGACTTCTGGAGCGCATTCAGGGGTCGGGGAATTATGTACGCCATAAGGCTGAGGCGGCGGGGGTCTATGCGTTTTTTCGTCTTGAGCTGGTTGAAGGTGGCGGCTTGCCGACCGCAGATTTGTTGACCGTTGAGCGACACACAAAGCCTTCGGATCACCCGGAATTTGGGGCCTCGAAAGAGGGGCATAGGATGCGACGTTTGAGGCGTTTGTCGGGACGGCCAGCGGCTCTCGAGGAAATATGGTTGGACGCGGCTTGGGCCGAAACCGTCCGACGCGAGGACCTGTTGGAAAGTCTTTACTATTATTACCGGACTCGGCTGGGTCTCTGGATTGCCCGCGCAGAGGATCGCATTGGCGTGGCGCCGGTGCCGAATTGGGCAGTGAAAGAATTTGAACCCAAGCCGGGCACGCCGGTTGGATTTATCGAACGGTGGGGGCGCACGAACGACGGCTCCATCGCTGAATACTCGCGCACATGGTTTGATCCGGACGTTGCGCGTTATATTGCGCGGATGAGGTAGCGAAGAATAATGGAACCTATTGTTAATTATGGAGTAATTGGCTGCGGCATGATGGGACAAGAGCACCTGCGCAACATCGCACTACTGCCCGGTGCCCGCGTCGCAGCGATTTTTGAGCCCGATCGGTATATGGCCGACGCTGCCAAAGCAATCGCGCCAAATGCGAAATTGGTCGACTCGATAGCGGAGCTTTTGGCGATTGAAGAAGTCGATTGCCTGCTGGTTGTTTCACCAAACCACATGCATGTCCCGCAGTTCCAAGAAATCGCAGCGACGCGGCCCTTACCTTTGCTAATCGAAAAGCCGCTCTACACAGATCCGGCGCATGCGGCCCAAATTGATGCCTTGTCCGCGCATTATCCGGCGCCGGTTTGGGTCGCGATGGAATATCGCTACATGCCACCAATTCAGACGTTGATATCGGAAGTGGAGGCTGCGACCGGGGGACCGACGATGCTTACCATTCGCGAGCACCGCTTTCCGTTTTTGCCAAAAGTCGGGGATTGGAACAGGTTCAACCGCTACACGGGCGGAACGCTGGTCGAAAAGTGTTGCCACTTCTTTGATTTGATGCGGCTTATTCTGAAGTCCGAGCCGGTGCGCATCGTTGCGAGTGCGGGACAAGACGTTAACCATTTGGACGAACAATACGAGGGCGAGACACCTGATATTTGGGACGGCGCATATGTGATTGTCGAGTTCGCATCAGGCGCACGAGCGATGTTGGAGCTTTGCATGTACGCAGAAGGGTCGCGCTATCAGGAAGAGATTTCAGTTGTCGGCCCTGCCGGAAAAATTGAAGCCTTTGTTCCGGGGCCGGGTCGTTTTTGGCCAACCCATCTGGGTGCACCGCCGGTGCCTCAAGTGGTGGTTTCTCCGCGCAGCCCAAAAGGGCCGCAAGTTGTTGAAATTCCTGTAGATCCTACGATCCTTGAGGCCGGTGATCACAACGGTTCGACCTTCTATCAACACGCACGGTTTCTGGAACTTGTCCGCTCTGGCGGTGTTCCGGAAGTGTCGTTGCGCGACGGGGCACAAGCGGTCGCGATGGGACACGCAGCCCAAGACGCATCACGTGGTGGTGGAGCGGTGACCCTGGCGGTGCCAGATGTCGTGAGCGACACGGTTTTGTCGCAAGAAGGCGCGATGGGTTAACGTGGGATTCGCACACTTCGAACGTTAACCTTCGGAGTGATGTCATGACAGTTGGTGATCTAAGCTCGGTCCTAAAACCTGTGGCAGAAGCCAACGGGCTGCCCAATGAATTTTATACCTCGGACGAGATTTATGCCGCCGAACGCGAGGCGCTTTGGTTCTCGACGTGGGCCGGCATTTGCATGGCCGACGAAGTGCCAGAACCGGGAGACGCGCGCCCGATCGATTTTCTTGGTGTGCCACTGTTTGTTTTGCGAGGAAAAGACGGCGTCTTGCGGGTCTTTCAGAACATTTGTCGCCACCGTGGTATGATTCTCGTGACAGAGCCGCGCAAAATTGAAGGCGCCATTCGCTGCCCATATCATTCCTGGTGTTATAATCACAAAGGCGGTCTGGTCGCGACACCGCATGTCGGTGGGCCGGGGCAGAACTCGCATCCTGACATCAAGCGTGAGGAGCTAGGGCTAATCGAAGTACGCAGCCACGTTTGGCTCGGCGTGGTTTACATTAATCTTTCGGGCGATGCGCCAAAGTTCGAGGACCTTCATGACGAACTGATTGAAAGGTGGAAGGAATTTGACGTTCCACTACATCACGGAGGTTCGGACAGCACATTCATTTTGGACTGCAAGACCAATTGGAAGCTGGCGATCGAGAACTATTGTGAGAGCTATCACTTGCCTTGGGTACACCCAGGTCTCAACAGCTATTCGCGTCTTGAAGATCACTATAACATTGAAGTCGAAGGGAAATTCTCCGGACAGGGTACCGAAGTCTATCGCCAGATCGAGGGTGACAACGGCGAAGTTTTCCCAGATTTCGAGAATCTGTCCGAGAAATGGGACTCGGGCGGCGAATACATTACGGTAACGCCGAACGTAATGCTGGGTGTGCAACGCGACCATGTTTTCGCGATCATTCTGGAACCAAGGGGACCTCGAATGACCCGTGAACATATTCACATTCTCTATTCTTCGCCGGAAACATCAGAGGATCTACGCAAGAAAAACGCGGAGCTTTGGAAGGGCGTCTTCATCGAGGATATCGGCGTTGTTGAAGGCATGCAGGCAGCTCGCGGTGCACCTGGATTTGACGGCGGACGGTTTTCGCCGGCAATGGATGGACCAACCCATATTTTTCACCGTTGGGTTGCGAGTCGGATGAGGTCTTTCGCGTACGCGGCCGAATAAGTTTTGGAAGAGGTGGGCAAGCGGCTGCAAGAGGCACTTTTATCGGCTCATGCTGCGGACGATCGGTTGGCGCTCGTCGCACTGTATGCCGAAGCAGCAGACTTGGCGGAGCGCGATCAAGATATTGAAAAGGCGTGTTTTTTCCTGACTCATGCATGGATTTTTGCTCTTGAGACAGGGCATGAGAAAGCTGGAATTCTGCAAGATCGATTAAGGGAGCGTGGTCGAGTCTAAAGACCGTGACGACGGGGAATGAAGGGGAGCGGGTAGTGAAATCTAATGCGAAAGTGGTTGTGATCGGCGGCGGCGTCGTTGGGTGTTCGGTTCTTTATCATCTTACGAAGCTCGGTTGGTCGGACGTAATGCTGATCGAGCGATCTGAGCTCACCAGCGGTTCGACGTGGCACGCGGCGGGTGGATTTCACACTTTGAACGGCGACACGAATATGGCTGCCTTGCAAGGATACACGATCCGGCTTTACCGCGAATTGGAGGAGCTTACAGGTCAATCCTGCGGTTTGCATCACGTCGGCGGCGTCACTTTGGCCGATACGCCCGAACGGCTGGATATGCTGAAAGCCGAACGCGCGAAACACCGTTACATGGGCCTTGAAACCGAGCTGCTTTCTCCGAGTGAAATCAAAGAAGTGGCCGAATTGGTTAATGTTAAGGGTGTGCTTGGCGGATTATACGATCCGTTGGACGGCCATCTTGACCCTTCCGGTACGACGCAAGCATACGCGCGGGCTGCGCGATTGGGTGGGGCGGAAATTGTCACACATTGTCGCGTTCTTGAAACCAATCCGCGTGCGGATGGCGGTTGGGACGTTGTCACCGAGAACGGCACAATCTCTGCTGAACATGTTGTGAACGCGGCGGGGCTATGGGCGCGTGAGGTTGGAGCAATGGCGGGGGTTTACTTGCCGCTGATGCCGATGGCGCACCAGTATTTGGTGACCGAGGACATACCGGAAATCTACGAACGTGAAACCGAGTTTCCACACGTGATGGATCCCGGAGGTGAAAGCTATCTACGGCAAGAGGGTCGGGGGGTATGTATCGGTTTTTATGAACAAAAGTGTGAGCCTTGGTCAGTGGAGGGCACGCCCTGGGATTTTGGTCACGAACTCCTGAATGACTCATTTGAGAAGATTGAGGACAGCGTCGCTTTTGCCTATCAGCGTTTTCCTGTGTTGGAGCGCGCGGGAGTGAAGCGCGTCATTCATGGGCCATTTACATTTGCGCCGGATGGCAACCCACTTGTCGGCCCTGTTCCGGGCTTGAAAAATTATTGGACGGCTTGTGCGGTAATGGCTGGATTTAGTCAGGGCGGCGGAGTTGGATTAGCCTTGGCTCAATGGATTATCGAAGGTGAAACCGAGCGAGATCCGCGCGCGATGGATGTGGCGCGTTTCGGTCGTTGGACCACACCTGCATACACACTTCCGAAAGTTATTGAGAATTATCAGCGGCGGTTTTCGGTCAGCTATCCGAATGAGGAACTTCCCGCGGCTCGTCCATTTAGGCGAACTCCGATGTACGATGTTTGGGACAAGATGGGCGCAGTGTTTGGGGCGGCCTACGGGTTGGAAGTTCCTAACTATTTCGCGTTGGAGGATGAGCCGCGATATGAAGAGCCGAGTTTTCGGCGGTCGAACGCGTGGCAAGCGACCCGCGAGGAAGTTCGTGCAGTGCGCACTTCGGTCGGTATCAACGAAGTGCACAATTTCAGTAAGTTTTTCGTCACAGGGCAAAATGCTCGGGCGTGGCTGGATCGGATTATGGCTGGTCGGGTTCCGAAACCCGGTCGACTGTCGTTGTCACCGATGCTTTCGCCAAAAGGTAGATTGATTGGAGACTTCACGATTTCCTGTTTGCGCGATGACGAATTCCATCTAACGGCGAGTTATGGGAGTCAGGATTATCACCACCGCTGGTTTGAGCAGAACGCGGAAGAAGGTGTTACGGTTGAGAATGTCTCGGACTTTTTGACGGGGTTTCAGATCGCGGGGCCAAAGGCGCGTGAAGTGCTTTCCAGAGTGACCAACGAAGACGTTTCGGCTGATGCGTTTCGGTTTTTGGACGTAAAGGAGATGACGGTTGGGTTGGCAAATTGTCGGGTGCAGAGGGTTAGTTACACTGGGGATTGGGGTGTTGAGGTCTATTGCGATCTGACGAACCAAAGACAACTCTTCGATGTTCTGTGGGCCGCTGGTCGGTCTTTTGGTATGCGACCTTTTGGGATGCGGGCGATGATGTCGCTTCGGCTGGATCGTTTTTTTGGTTCGTGGCAGCGAGAGTTTTCGCCGGATTACACAGCTGCGGAGACCGGAATGGATCGGTTTATCAACTTTGCAAAAGAGGCCGCGTTCATCGGCCGCGAGTGTGCGGAATATGAACGCGCCAATCCACCCGAAAGGACGCTTGTCGCGTTTGAAGTAGAGGCTGAGGATAGCGATGTTGTTGGGTATGAGCCAATTTGGCAAGCAGGCGAAGTTGTCGGTTTTTGTACTTCGGGAGGATACTCTCACTGGCTGGACAAGTCTATGGCGTTTGGCCTCGTCCCTCGCGAGTCAGTTCGTCAAAGAGGCGACTTTGAAATTGAGATTTTGGGTGAGATGCGGAAGGCTTTTTATCTTCCTTCACCTCCATTTGATCCGGATAGAGAACGATTGAGGAATTGAAGCAGCTCGCCAGCTACGCTTGATCAAAAATCCTCCCAATCATCGTCGTCGGCGATCGCCAGCGCTCCGTCGGTGATGCTGCCGCGGTAGGGCATAGCGCGGGGTTCAGGTTGGCTTGGTAGAAGGAGTTGTTCCGGCTTTGGTGCCTCATCGATTGTTTTGACTGCGGGAGCCTCGGGTCCGCCCGTAATGCGGAATTTGTTGGTTGTTGTGACGAGGGCGGTGGCTTCGGCAGTCAGTGTGTGTGTTGCAGCGGTTGTTTCCTCAAACATTGCGACGTTTTGCTGAGTGACTTGATCTAACTGGCTGATGGCGGTGTTAATCTCTTCAAGTCCAGTGGATTGTTCGCGGGCGGATGCAGCGATACCTGTGACATGATCTTCGATGTCACCGACGGATGTGACAATCTCATTGAGGGCGGCGCCAGCATTGTCAACAAGCGACACCCCGCGCTTTACCTGGTTCCCGGATGTCGAAATCAACGTATTGATTTCACGCGCGGCCTCCGAAGAGCGTTGCGCAAGAGCGCGCACCTCGGAGGCGACGACGGCAAAGCCGCGACCTGCGTCGCCCGCGCGAGCGGCCTCGACCCCGGCGTTCAATGCGAGGAGGTTGGTCTGAAAGGCGATGTCATCAATGACGGAGATGATCCTTGAGATTTGGTCGGATGAATTAGCGATTTCACCCATTGCTTCCACGGCTTCGCGCACAACTGTTCCTGAAGCTTCGGCGTTTTTGCGAGCGTCTGTGACGACGTCGCTCGCTTTGCTTGCGCCATCGGCTGCCGAGGCAACCGACGCGGTGATTTCAGTCAGGGCGGCGGCAAATTCTTCCAAAGTAGCGGCTTGCTTTTCTGTGCGGCGGGACAGATCGTCGGCCGCCGAAGAAATGTTGCCTGCTTCGCCAAGAATTGCGCGTGAGTTGTCCATGACGAGCGAAATAGCGCTGTCGAGAGCTTGAACTGAGGCGTTGAAGTGGCTGCGTAAGGCCTCGTAGTCGCCATTGAAAGGTTCAGTCAAACGAACTGAAAGATCGCCTTCTGAAAGCAGAGTCAGCGCCTCACTCAGGTTTTGGACAACATGCCTTTGGTCGTTTTCAAGTGCCTTTGCATTTTCGAGCGCTTCCTTCTTGAAGATTTCGGTTTCTGTGATGTCCTTGCCCAGGAAAACATAGCCGGTTAGCCGCCCATCGCGGTCGAGAGTCGGGGTTACGCTTCCGGAGGCAATCAGGCTCTTCCCTTGATGTCGGATGTCAAACTTGTCGAAAACTGCCTTGCCCGAGGCTGCCTGCTCTAGGGTGATTTCCGAACTTGTTGGACGGATGATCTGTTCAAGTTTTGCAGCAGTCAGGTCAGGAAATTGGGAGCTTAAAGCGGTGTTGGTCGACTTGAGGCAGCCATCTGTGTCGAAGTCCGCACGAAGCTGATCGGCTTCTAGGACTTCGATAATTGCCGTATTCGTACCTGAGACCGTGATGTCTTCCCACTCAAAAACCAGACCGATTAATTCGCCGTCATCATTGACTACGCTGTTGATCTTCAGGGCAATGATCAGGTCGGCGACGAGCAGATCGCGCCAGACGGGGTACGAACCGTTGGACACCATTTGTGTGATTTCGCCGCCGTTAATGAACGCGTCGCTTATAGAGGTGCCCAGGATGTCTTTGGGGTCTTTGTCGCTTTGCAACAAGTTGCTCCCGACTTTCGAAAGAAACTGAACAAAAGCGTCGTTGTGATGAGTCAGCTTGAGATCGCGATCTGTCATCGCCAGGGCGGCTGACGAGCCCATAAATCCTGCGCTTATGAAGTGGGCATCTTTGGTGGCCGATTCCGCGGCATGTAGCTGGGCGCGCAAATTATCGAGTTCGCGAGAGAGTAGGCCAATCTCATCACTTCGGGATTGACCGATGATTTCACTGGAGAGATCCCCTGTGGTCATGTCCGCGGTCCGTTTTGCGACCCGCGTTAGGGGGACGGCTAGAGAATATCTAAAGAACAGACCCGCAGCGAGAAGTACGACGAGAAACACGCCGCTCGAGATCGCGAAACTTCGCATGCGTGCCTGGTTCAGAGCAGACAATATTTCGGCATCGCTCCACGCGACGGCAAGCGCGCCGGAGGCCGAGCCTTCGACTGATGCCCCGACCGGGTAGGCAACCCAAAGACCGTCGCCGGTCGTCTCCAGATTGCCGGTGAGAAGGGACGTCTGGCCAAGTGTCAGAAGATCTTGTCCAGCTGAGGCGCCAACTTCCGCCATGACATCATTTTCTTTGTCCAAAACAACGATTGAAACAATCTTTTTTTGGTGCTTTTCGAGCAGTTCTTGAATGATCAGCACGACGTTCTCGACCTTCCCAAACCGCACAGCCCCCTCAAGCTGACCTGAGGATAATTCGGTCACATCGCGTGCAAGGGTTTGCAGCCCTTCCAGAGCAATTTCCGTTGTGTCGCGGTCTGCCTTGTATGTGAGAACCCCCGCGACGGTCAGAGTTGCGGCCGTGAGGATCAGCAGACACTTTGTCAGGGTCGACATGGAGAATGTTTTCATGAGGTTAGGCGTGGTTTGGGAAGTCATGCGTGGTCCAGTTCTTTACATCAAGCTTTCGGCATCAACACCAACGGTGACTGCGCCTATGGCTTGGCCCGTTGAGGGGTCGACAAGCGTGAAGGACACCTGCGCCTGATAACGTTGTGTGGAATCGTCCAACTCGATCTCGGAGATATGGAAGCCGTTGACGCCCTGACCGTAGGTCTCGCTATGTTTGGCCTCATCTCCTTGCCAGTAGTCGGACGTCAGATCGCTTGCGGCGACGTTCAGGCCTTGCGCATCGGTCACAAAGATCTCGGTGATGGCCGCGCCCGAGCCGGTCACGCGTTCACGCAAGAAACTCGCGGCAACATTTTCCAAGACAGGTGTGATCGTTGGGGTAGAACTACTCCCAACCTCATCCCGCCATGCGCGATCGAGCGCGTCGATATCGGCCTGAGAATAGCTGGCCGTCATCTCATTCTGGGCGTTAACGGCGTCAATGAGTACCTGAGCAGTCGCCCATTCCGAGATTTCGGCATCGAAATAACTTTGGGCTGCCGCCTCAAAATCCTGAGCCATCAACGGGGTCGCCATCAAAACCGGCACGAGTGGTGCAATTGCATGTTTCATCATCGGGGTTGGGTCCTTTCGGCTGAAAATCCAAATCATGGTGGCCGACCTAAGTCAGAACCCTTTCGAGCCGATTAACTCCGGGGCCTGTCCCTAAAATGCGTTCTATTTTTTGCTACTGCGCCATCTTGAGCGCGTGACTTGACGCCGGACGGAGGCGGCGTGATACGGGAAAGCGACGGCACGTGGGGCGCACATGGCAGAAACACCAGCAATTGCAGTGGTTGGAGCGGGGCTCATCGGGCGCACGCATATAGATGTCGTGGCGCGCGGGGCACGGCTTGATGCTGTCGTTGATCCTGATCCGGCTGCGAAAGCTTTGGCGGACGCGAAAGGCGCGCTCTGGTTTCCGGACCTTGAAGGGTATCTTTCGGATGCAAAGCCGGACGGGATCGTTTTAGCCACCCCGAACCAGCTTCATGTAGCGCAAGGGCTGGAAGCTGTTCGGGCCGGGGTGCCGGTTTTGATCGAGAAACCCATTGCAAATGATGTGACCTCAGCGACGGCTTTGGTGGAAGAAGCCGAAGCGGCAGATGTGCCGGTTCTGGTGGGGCATCACCGGCGGCATAACCCACTTGTTGCGGCTGCAAAGGCAGTGATCGAAGACGGCCGTCTTGGAGACATAGTGGCGGCGACCGCAGAGTTCTGGCTCTATAAACCGGACGACTATTTCGTGCCAGAATGGCGGCGGGCACCAGGGG
>JABDPD010000051.1 GCA_013042895.1 Boseongicola sp.
AACTTGTGCTGCGCCACCTTCGGCATGCCGGTCGTTCCGCCCGTGTGGAAGTAAGCGCAGGCACGATCCGATTGCGCGTCTTCAAAGTCGAGAGAGGTGTTTTGCTTTGCCAACTCCGCGTTGAAATCCAGCACCCTAGCTGAATGGCCTACAGGATTCTTCGGGCGGATCAACGGCACGATCCACGACTTTGGCGGCGTCAGGTAGCGGTTCAGATCAACTTCCAGAACGGTCGTCACGTTTGGCGCCAACCGCACCGCTTCTGCTGCCTTTTGAGCGACATCAGACTTCGGGAAGGGCTTCATCGTCACCAGAACCTTTGCCCCAGTCTCGCGCAGGATCGAGCCGATTTGCTCGGGCTCCAAAAGGGGATTGATCGGGTTGGAAATGCCGGCAACCGTGCCACCGAGCAAAGTGATCACCGTCTCATTCGCGTTTGGCAACATATAGGCCACCACGTCGTTTTCACCGACACCGAGACTTCTGAAAAGGTTTGCCGCTTGCGTGACCTTCCCTTGCAGTGCCGACCACGTCAGTGTTTCGGCCTTGTCCTTTGGCCCGGACAGTATCTGAAACGACACGGCATTATGCCCACCAAACTTTTCGGCCGTGCGCGTCAGTGTTCCGTAAACGCTTGTCGGAATGCCCCGCTCGTCCCAGGTCATTGCCTCTTCAATCGCGTTGCGATCCGCCATCGACGTAAAATCACTCATGGCCATTCCTCCCTTATCTGCCGAACTTTGTCCGTGCGCTTAAGGGTTTGTTGACAATAATCGGCTAGATCTCAAGCCGCACGTGTTCGGCACGCTGCGTCACAACGGTTATTCGGCGGCAACTCCGTCGGTGAACTGCAGTCGCGCCAATCGCGCATATAGCCCGCCCTGCGCGACCAGCGCGTCGTGCGATCCTTCCGCGACGATGCGTCCGGCATCGAAAACAAGGATGCGGTCGGCCTTCTTCACGGTTGCCAGACGGTGTGCCACGACAAGAGTCGTGCGACCCTCGGCAAGTGTGTCCACGGCCTCTTGAACAGCCCGCTCACTTTCAGCGTCTAGCGCGCTTGTTGCCTCGTCGAGCAGCAGGATCGGCGCATCCCTCAGTATGGCCCGTGCCAGCGCGATCCGCTGTTTCTGCCCCCCCGACAACATCACCCCGCGCTCGCCCACGTAACTGTTGTAACCATCCGGCAGAGCCATCAGGAAGTCATGTGCAGCCGCCGCCTTCGCCGCCGTCTCAACCTCGACATCCGTCGCACCGGGCCGGCCAAATCGGATGTTTGCGCGTGCCGTGTCTGCAAAGATCACAGGGTCCTGAGGCACCAGCGCCATCGAACGCCTGAACGACGCGCGCTCAAGTTCTCCAAGGTCATGCCCATCGACTCTGATAACCCCCGAGTCCGGATCATAGAACCGCAGAAGCAGTTGAATTACCGTGGATTTTCCGGCACCCGAAGGTCCAACCAAAGCCACCGTCTCCCCGGGTTCGATCCTGAAACTAACCCCTTCCAACGCCGCAATCTCGGGCCGCGCAGGGTAGCGGAACGTCACATTTTCAAAGGTGACCGCCCCGTCTAAACGCTCCGCCAAAGCCACCGGCGCCGCCACGTCCTTCACCGTGTCCTCGGCCTCCAACAACTCAACCAACCGCTCAGTCGCCCCTGCCGCCCGCTGTAGCTCGCCCCAGATTTCCGACAGCGCGCCAACCGACCCCGCGACCATCACTGCATAGATCACGAACTGCACCAACTCGCCCATTGTCAACGTGCCTTGTCGCACGTCATAGATGCCGCTCCAGAGCACCCCAACAACCCCGCAGAACGCCAGAGTAATCACGATCACCGTCATAATGGCTCGCGTCAAAATCCGCTTCTGCGCCACTGCAAATGACTTCTCAGTCACCTCCCGAAAAGCCGACCGGCTTGGCGCTTCATGGGTGAATGCCTGCACAGTTTGAACTGACAAAAGTGTTTCAGACGCCGCCCCGGACGAGTTTGCAATCCAGTCTTGGTTTTCCCGACTGAGGCTACGCAAGCGACGACCCAAGACCACAATCGGCACGATAATCGCGGGCACAGACAGCATGACTATTCCCGCCAGCTTCGGCGCGGTAAAGATCAACAACGCCAAACCTCCGATTAAAGTCAGGAAGTTACGCAAAGCGATAGAGATCGACGAGCCAATGACGCTCAGAATCAGAGTCGTGTCTGTCGTGATCCGGCTGAGCACTTCGCCAGTCATCAATCGTTCGTAAAACGCAGGACTCATCGCGACCATCCGGTCAAAAACGGCAACCCGAATATCCGCCACAACCCGCTCGCCCAGTCGCGTCACAAGGTAAAATCGCAAACCCGATCCGAGCGCGAGCAAGAACGCAATCCCCATGGCCGCCACGAAGTAGCTATTGAGAAGTTCATTCTCCTTGCTCTCAAACCCATCCACTACCCGGCGCACAGCAAGCGGTAAGACAAGCGAAATCAATGCGGTCGAAACCAGTGCCGCCGCAGCCGAAATCAGTAACCATTTATACGGCAGCACAAACGGCCAGAGCGCGCTTAGGGCACGGACATTGCGCGATTTCGCGCGATCGTC
>JABDPD010000158.1 GCA_013042895.1 Boseongicola sp.
TCCGGCCTTATGCAATGTCGCGCGGGGTTTAGCCCGTGGCCCGGTGCGGGGCAAGGAGGACGGCGATGAGCGTGGAGATTGAGGAACGACTGGCGCATTTGGAGCGCGTAGTGGATGAACTGAACGACGTGGTGGCACGGCAGGCGGAAGAGATCACCTTGTTAACTCGGCGCGTGGCAATGTTAATGGAACGCGAGGCGATGCGGGAAGCGGATGGCTCGGGCGGTGTTGTGATCGGCAATGAAAGACCGCCGCATTACTAACTAGGCAGATCCGATTGTTTCTTTGCGCGCCGACGCTGTGGAGTTTCGTAGGGTGACTCCCGGGTTGGGTGAAAGGTAGGGTTTCTCAACTGAAAAGGGAAACGCTCATGACTTATAAGGCACCGGCAGAGACCCGCGTCGGACATATACATTTGAAGGTGAGCGATCTTGAGCGCTCAATTGCTTTTTACCGTGACGTGCTCGGGTTTGAGGTGAAGCTACGGTACGGCGAGCAGGCGGCTTTCATGGCGGCGGGCTCATATCACCATCATATTGGGCTGAACACCTGGCATAGTGAGGGCGCACCTGCCGTCACAAAGAAAGCGGCCGGCATGTACCATGTGGCGTTCCTTTATCCGGATCGCGCGGCTTTGGGGCAGGTGGCAGCGTCCGTTCGCGGCGCGGGTGTCGAGATTTACGGGGCGGCGGATCATGGAGTGTCTCAGGCGATCTATTTGGATGATCCGGATGGCAACGGTATCGAGCTTTACTGGGACCGCGCCCCTGAGTTGTGGAAAACAAGCGACGACGGACATGTGGAGATGATCAACGCACCCCTGGACGTGGACGCTCTGATTGCCGACAGCGCTGCCTGATGTGGGCGGCCGGATCTTGAGAAACTTCACCAAGAAGAAATCGCGAGGAGTTCCTTTGCTGGACGCCGGAGTTTGGTCGGCATAGGGTTCGCCGTTGGGAGGAACTTATATGACGATTGGAACCAGTGTCCGGACCTATGCGGACGGCGTTTGGCATGAAGGCGATGTCCCCGTGATGCGGGCGGCGGATCATGGTGCTTGGCTTGGCTCGACCGTTTTTGACGGTGCGCGTTTTTTTGAAGGAGTAAGCCCGGATCTGGAGGCGCATTGTGCGCGGGTGAACCGATCGGCGGAAGCGTTAATGCTGACGCCGACCGTGTCGACTGCCGATATGGTCGAGATTGTGCGCGAGGGTTTGGCGTCGTTCAGTCGGGAGAGCGCGGTCTATATCCGTCCGATGTATTGGGGGATTGATGGCGATCCGACGGCGATTGTTCCAAGCAACGAGGCGACCGGATTTGCGGTCTGTCTGGAAGAGATAGGTATGGCGCCGCCCGAAATGTCGGCGCGTTTGACGCGGACGCAGTTTCGCCGGCCCGTTCTGGAAGACGCGGTGGTGAATGCGAAGGCCGGGTGTCTTTACCCGAATAATGCGCGGATGCTGGTCGAGGCGCGACGGCGTGGTTTTGACAACGCTTTGGTTGCGGATGCTATGGGCAATGTCGCGGAGACGGCCACTGCGAATATTTTCATGGTGAAAGATGGTGAGATATTCACGCCAATCCCGAACGGTACGTTTTTGGCGGGGATCACTCGGGCACGTCATATGGTGAATCTTGCGGGCGAAGGCACACCGGTCCGCGAAGCCGTGCTGTCGTTTGCAGATTTCGAAGATGCAGACGAAGTGTTCATGTCGGGAAACATGTCGAAGGTGACACCGGTGACGGAATTTGACGCAACCCATTATCAGGTGGGCCCCGTTACGCGCAGGGTCCGCGAGATGTATTGGGACTGGGCTCTGTCGGAGGCTGATTGATGCATCTGGGGCCGGACCATCTGTATCTACCCGATAGTGCTCTGGAAGCGCTTGAGATTTCGCCAGCCGAGATTGCCGATGCGATTGAAGCGGCCTTGATCGCCAAAGCCGAGGGGCGACTTCAGACGACACCAAAGTCGGCGATCCTGCCCGGCGATGGGCGCTACATGATGTCGACACTGGCTGTTGGGGGAGATGGTTATACGGTTTTGAAGACTGTGGGCGTTTATCCCGGCAATGCGGATCGGGGTTTGCCTGCGACGACAGGGGCAATCCTGGTTCTGGATGCGGAGACGGGTGTTTTGAAGGCCTTGCTTGGAGCGGCATGGGTCACGGCGGTGCGCACGGCAGCACTTTCCGCTGTGGCGGCGCGAAAGATGGCGGATCCAGCGTCGGAGACCATCGCCTTCATTGGCTGTGGCGTGCAGGCGTCTAGTCATTTGGCGGCGTTTCACTCGATGTTTCCAATCAAGAAGGTACTGGCTGTCGGGCGAGGACGCGCAAATGTGGACAGGCTAGTCGCCGAGGCACGCGGGCTTGGACTAGACGCCGAGGCGAGCGAGGCGGAAGCAGCCGTTCGCGCGGCGGACATCGTGGTGAGTTCGATCACGCTGAACTACGATGTGGAGCCGTTTTTGGATGCACACTGGCTGCGTCCGGGGGCGTTTGCCGCGATAACCGATCTGTTCATTCCTTGGAAGGATGAGACTGCAGCGGCCTTTGGGAACATCTATGTGGATGATCTGGAGCAGGAACGCAGCAGTCCAAAACCAATGGTGCCAGCCGAGGTGATTGCCGGAGATTTGACAGATCTGGCAACCGGCTCAGGGTATGAACGTCGGGTAGATGCGCCGTCGGCATTTGTGTTTCGCGGGCTGGCACTTGGGGATTATGCGGCGTCAGTTTTGGCGTTGGAGCGGGCCGAATCTCTTGGTGTTGGGCAACAGATTTCGCCTGAAGCATAGACAAAGGCCGTGCGATCAGATCAAGATCGCGGCGAAAAGAGGGGGACGAGATGCGTAAGTTTCTGGTAGTGCTGGATGACAGTCGCGAATGTCTGAATGCGATGCGGTTCGCTGCGATGCGAGCATCTCATACCGGCGGCGGTGTGCAGGTTCTGTCGGTTATTCCGCCCGATGAATTCAATCACTGGATCGGCGTTGGCAACATCATGCGGGAGGAAGCGCGCGAGCGGATCCATGCGCATTTTGAGGTCTTCGCCAAATGGATGCGTGACAAGCAGAACGTCGATCCTGAGCTGG
Organism: Boseongicola sp.; assembly: GCA_013042895.1. Lineage (GTDB taxonomy): Bacteria > Pseudomonadota > Alphaproteobacteria > Rhodobacterales > Rhodobacteraceae > Boseongicola. Next base: position 3,098 of record JABDPD010000158.1, read on the forward strand.
TGATCCGCGAAGGTGAGCCGGTGGCCGAGATCATGGCGCAGGTTTCAGAAGATAAGGAAGTGGGGGTTCTAGTGCTTGGAGCCTCAGCCGAAGGTCGTGGACCCGGGCCGATATTGAGTGAACTTTCGCGGAATTTTGGTGATTTGCCTATTCCGGTGACGATTGTGCCGGGTGAATTGTCAAAAGAAAAGCTTGAAGCGATTACGTGAGTTTTCAGGGGCCTTGGCCTTTCCGCTGGCGGGCTTTCCCCATGGTAGCTTTGAAACGGTGGTGCGGGGTTTGGTGCCCGTTTAGAATGATTCCAAAGTCTTGACACTTGGGTGTGTGAGACGCATATCTTGGGATCAACCGAGAGGATGTATGCGATGTTTATTCAAACGGAATCCACGCCGAACCCAGCCACGCTCAAGTTTTTACCTGGGCAGTCTGTGCTTGAGGTCGGGACGGCCGATTTTCCCAGCGCTGAGGCGGCGGGAAGCTCGCCATTGGCGACGCGGTTGTTTGGGATTTCGGGTGTGTCGGGTGTATTTTTCGGGCTCGACTTTGTAACAGTGACCAAGTCGGATGAGACAGATTGGGATCACGTGAAACCGGCCATTTTGGGCGCGATCATGGAGCACTTCCAGTCCGGTCAGCCTGCGGTGTCTGATGGCGGCACACCGACATCAGGTCATGCTGAGCATACCGGCGAAGACGGCGAAATTGTGGATCAGATCAAAGAGTTGCTGGATACGCGTGTGCGCCCGGCGGTGGCTCAGGACGGTGGGGATATTGTGTTCCACGGATTTGATCGCGGCGTCGTATATTTGCATATGCAGGGCGCTTGTGCCGGGTGTCCGTCGTCAACGTTGACGCTGAAAATGGGGATCGAGAACCTGCTTCGGCATTATATTCCGGAAGTCGTTGAGGTTCGCCCTGTTGCGGCTTGATCCCGATATGTGGGGGCG